>NZ_JBXAXU010000003.1:0-296806 GCF_056781915.1 Dellaglioa sp. CoH-57-MRSF-21
TAAGCTTCTTAGCGCCAAGAGTAGTTGGGGGTCGCCCCCTGCGAGGGTAGGACGTTGCCATGCTTTTTTTATTATTTGGAGGTTTAGCTCAGTTGGGAGAGCGTCTGCCTTACAAGCAGAGGGTCACAGGTTCAAGCCCTGTAACCTCCATTTGAGCCGTTAGCTCAGTTGGTAGAGCATCTGACTTTTAATCAGAGGGTCGACAGTTCGAGCCTGTCACGGCTCATTTTCAATTCCACATTCTGCGGGTGTGGCGGAATTGGCAGACGCACTAGATTTAGGATCTAGCGTCGTAAGACGTGGGGGTTCAAGTCCCTTCACCCGCATCATTTTCAGTTATGCCGACTTAGCTCAGTTGGTAGAGCACCTGATTTGTAATCAGGGGGTCGGGCGTTCGAATCGTCTAGTCGGCACCATTTTTTAATTTTTTTGCGGAAGTAGCTCAGTGGTAGAGCATCACCTTGCCAAGGTGGGGGTCGCGGGTTCGAATCCCGTCTTCCGCTTTTCAATAAATGCCGGGGTGGCGGAACTGGCAGACGCACAGGACTTAAAATCCTGCGGTGAGTGATCACCGTACCGGTTCGATTCCGGTCCTCGGCACCATTTATTGTTTTAATTTTATATTTTTAATGCACCCATAGCGCAACTGGATAGAGTGTCTGACTACGAATCAGAAGGTTGTAGGTTCGACTCCTACTGGGTGCATTTTTTTGTGTTCGGGAAATAGCTCAGCTTGGTAGAGCACCTGGTTTGGGACCAGGGGGTCGCAGGTTCGAATCCTGTTTTCCCGATTAATTGAAAAAGGAATTTAAACTTTATGTTTAAATTCCTTTTTTTGTTTAGGACAAATAACTTTCAATTTTAATTTATATTTCGTATAATGAAAGTCAACATTAGTCAAACTATTTGAGGTGATGAATATGCAGGGTCAGAATATTTCTGATGTGATTGAGAAGTATTTTAAGAAAATTCTTTTAGACGAAAAAGAAATAGTCATTAAACGTTCTGAAGTTGCTGAATTATTTAATTGTGTACCATCGCAAATAAATTATGTTATTAACACGCGATTTACTATTCAAAATGGATATGTAGTAGAGAGTAAACGTGGTGGCGGTGGATATATTAGGATAGAAAAGGTAAATCTTTTTGTAGATCAAGAATTTATTCAAACAATAGAAAATTTAATTGGTACAAACGTATCCCAACAAGAAGGTTACGATATTATTCAAAGTTTATATGATGAGAAGACATTGACAAAAAAAGAATCAAATTTAGTTTTAGCTATAATAAAGAAAGATGTTTTTCTTGGTATGGATACAGAATCAGAAAATATGATACGCGCTAAAATGTTGATTAATTTAATTAATCGCTTACGATATGAAGAGTAGAAAGAGGTAATAATATGGATAATTTATTTACGCCGAGTGCAAAAGAAGTTCTTATTCGAGCACAGGAAGCTGCTAAACACTATCGTCAACAAGCCGTTGGTACTGAACATTTACTTTTGGCTTTGTCTGAAGTACAAAATGGTATTGCAGATAAAGTATTGAAACAATTTAATGTTGATCCAGAAGATATAATGGAAGAAATCGAAAGATTCACTGGTTATGGATCATTGAGATTAAATAAAAATGATAATTATTTACCTTACTCACCAAAAGCAAAAATGATTTTATCAATTGCTAACGATGAAGCTAAAAATTTAAATGCAAGTAAGGTGGGTACAGAGCATCTTTTACTAGCGCTAACAAGTAATAATGAAATATTATCATCAAGAATTATGGGCGGATTAAGTGCTGATGTTAAGCAGGTACGTAAAATGATTTTCCGTCAACTTGGTGTCAGTGAAGTTCAGATGAGACAAAAGAATCGTGGTAAACAAACTCCAGAAGAGGGAACACCTACATTAGATGAATTAGCACGTGATTTGACTAAAATGGCTCGTGATAAGCAGATTGACCCTGTAATTGGTCGAGATTCTGAAGTGAAAAGATTAACTCAAGTATTGAGTCGTCGAACTAAGAATAATCCAGTGTTAATTGGTGAACCTGGTGTTGGTAAGACTGCAATCGCTGAGGGGTTTGCTCAACGATTAGTTGACGGAAACGTTCCTGAAGACATGATTGGAAAACGATTAATGATGCTTGATATGGGATCATTAGTTGCGGGAACAAAATATCGTGGTGAATTTGAAGATCGGTTAAAGAAAATATTGAAAGAAGTATACACGACTAAAGATGTTATTTTATTTATTGATGAATTACACACGTTAATTGGTGCAGGGGGTGCAGAAGGTGCAATAGATGCATCTAATATATTAAAACCTGCATTGGCTCGTGGTGAAGTTCAAGTTATTGGTGCAACGACATTAGATGAGTATCAAAAATACATTGAATCTGATGCTGCTTTGGAACGACGTTTTGCGACAATCACAATCAAAGAACCAACAGAAGCACAGACTGTTGATATTTTAAAGGGACTCCGACCTAAATATGAGGCACATCATCGCGTGCAAATTACCGATGATGCAATTGAAGCAGCAGTAGAAATGGGTAATCGATATATTACTGATCGATTCCTACCTGATAAGGCGATTGATTTAATGGATGAAGCCGCTGCTCAGGTTCGTATTGAGCGCCCAAGGACTAAATCAAAATTAAGTAAAAAACAAGATCAACTTGACGAATTGCGTCAACAAAAAGATGATGCAGTTAGTCAGCAAGATTTTGAATTAGCTGCGGGTATTCGTACAAAAGAAATGCGTGTTAAAAAGCAGGTTGAAGATTTAGAAGCCGAAAAAAATGCTGCCGTTAAGTCTAGTGCAGAACATTATGATATAAAGGTAACTAGCGAAGAAATTGCAGGAATTGTTTCTGATTGGACAGGTGTTCCAGTACAACAATTGAATAAAAGTGAAAGTGATCGCTTAATTCATCTTGAAGACATTTTGCATAAACGTGTTATTGGTCAAAATGAGGCAGTTAGCTCAATTGCAAAGGCTATTCGACGTGCTAGAAGCGGATTGAAAAATCCAGCAAGACCAATTGGTTCATTCATGTTCCTTGGGCCAACGGGTGTTGGTAAAACTGAATTAGCTAAGGCACTTGCTGAAGCTATGTTTGGCTCTGAAGAAGCAATGATTCGAGTGGATATGTCGGAATATATGGAAAAATATAGTACAAGTCGCTTGATTGGATCGCCACCAGGTTACGTTGGATATGATGAAGGTGGACAATTGACTGAAAAAGTTCGTCAGACACCATATTCTGTTGTTCTCTTGGATGAAGTTGAAAAAGCGCATCCTGATGTTTTTAATATTTTACTTCAAGTGTTAGATGATGGATACTTAACAGATTCTAAAGGACGTCGTATTGATTTTAGAAATACAATTATCATTATGACATCTAACTTAGGTGCAACTGCCGTTCGTGATGAGAAGTTTGTTGGATTTGGTGTAGAATCTGAAAAAGATGAATATAAGGCAATGTCTGGAAAAATTCGCGCGGCTCTTAAAAAAGCCTTTCGTCCAGAATTTTTAAACCGAATTGATGAATCAATTATATTCCATTCATTAACTAAAGTTGAATTACATGAGATTGTGAAATTGATGACTAAAGAAGTTATTGATAGGTTGAAGGAACAAGATATTAAGGTTAAAATATCACCTGCAGCAATTGATGTGATTGCTAAGGCAGGGTTTGATCCAGAATATGGTGCTAGACCCATTCGTCGTGCATTACAAACAGAAGTTGAGGACCGTCTAAGTGATATTCTTCTTTCTGGTCAAATAAAAGATAATGATAATATTACAATTGGTGCTGTAAAAGGTGTTATCAAAGTAACGATTAAAGAATCAAAAACTAAAGTAGCAGTGAAGTAAACTTAAAAAGGTGTAACTATTCATGTAGTTGCACCTTTTTTATCACTAGAAAAGGAGTGTTATCTATGGAAAAAATAGATCTTATTGTAATTGGTGGAGGCTCTGCTGGAATTGCAGCAGCAAATCGAGCTGGTTCTTTTGGAAAAAAAGTAATTTTAATAGAAGGAAATGAAATTGGTGGAACTTGTGTCAACGTTGGATGTGTACCTAAAAAGATTATGTGGTCTGCAGCAGCGTTAGCACAAGATTTTGATTTAGCTACTGATTATGGGTTTACTAAACAACAGCCGCAACTTGATTTTGAAAAATTAGTTGCTAACCGTTCTGCATATATTGAACGATTACATGGCGCATATTTCAGAAATTTAGATAAAAATCAGGTACAAGTCATTAAAGGCTATGCAAAATTTATTGATAATCAAACAGTTGAAGTTAATGGCTCAAAATATGTCTCAGAGCACATACTAATTGCAACTGGTGGAACACCCAATATACCCGACATTCCTGGCGCAACGTATGGGATTGAATCTAATCAATTCTTTGATGATTTGAAAGAATTACCTGCTAAAGTTGCGGTTATCGGAAACGGTTATATTGGTACTGAACTTGCTGGAACGTTGAATGCACTAGGGTCAAAAGTTCACATGTATGCAAAATACGACACGTTGTTACCTAATTTTGATGAATTAATTTCAACAAATGTAACAGAAACGTATATAGAAAATGGAATTGATATTAGTTTTAACTCAAAGGTGACAGAGTTGAAACGGCGAAGTGATGGTAAATATGAAGTTATTACCAATGATGACTCATTGGTCGTAGATTGTGTTATTTGGGCGGTTGGCCGCCGACCAGTTACCGATAAAATGAATATTTCTGCCACAAATATTAAATTAAATGATAATGGTACTATTGTGGTCGACGAGTATCAAAATACATCAGTTGCTGGTATTTATGCGACTGGGGATGTTATTGGTAAACTTGACTTAACACCTGTTGCAATTGCAGCTAGCCGAAGATTAATGGAGCGTGTGTTTAATAATAAACCTACGGAACATTTAGATTATAAATTGGTACCCACAGTGGTATTCTCACATCCAGTTGCTGGAACGATTGGTTTAACTGAAGCTGAAGCAACTTTAGAATATGGTCAAGAAAATCTAAAAATTTATCGATCATCATTTACACCAATGCGTTATAGTTTAGGTGATAGTAAGGTGAAGGAAAACCTGAAGTTAATTACGGTTGGTAAAGATGAACGAATTGTTGGATTACATGGTGTTGGAGAAGGCATGGACGAAATGCTACAAGGATTTGCAGTAGCAATTAAAATGGGCGCAACTAAAAAAGATTTCGATGATACAGTTGCTATTCACCCAACGAGTGCTGAAGAATTTGTGACGATGACTTAATGAGCACGAACTGTTGACATCCGATTCAATAGCGTATATGATAATTAAATGTATAATACTGTGAATTTTTATAGCTGATTACGATCTATTGTCCGTAAGAAGCCTTATAGAGAGACAAAAATGGTGATTATTTAAAAATAAATAAACTGTTTTTGTTTTTTCTTTTGCCAAAAAAACCGATTTTTTCGTCTAGTATGCAATTTGTAATCAAACTGTAATATAAAATCATCGGACTTTGGCAGGTTTACAGAATAAATTTGAGAGGTGACTAATTTGGCTGGACATTTAGTAAACTACGGTAAACACAGTACACGTAGAAGTTACGCACGTATCAAAGAAGTTTTAGATTTACCTAATTTAATCGAAATTCAAAGTGACTCTTACCAATGGTTCTTGGATGAAGGTCTTCGTGAAATGTTTGAAGACATCATGCCAATTGACGATTTTGCTGGTAACTTATCATTAGAATTTGTTGATTACCAATTATTAGAACCTAAATACACTGTAGATGAAGCACGCGCACATGATGCGAACTATTCGGCTCCATTACATGTTACATTACGTTTAACTAACCATGAAACTGGCGAAATTAAATCTCAAGATGTTTTCTTTGGTGATTTCCCATTAATGACAGAACAAGGAACATTTATCATTAATGGTGCTGAACGAGTTATTGTTTCTCAATTAGTTCGTTCACCAGGGGTTTACTACAATGGTTCATTAGATAAAAATGGCCGTGAAACATATGGCACAACTGTTATTCCTAACCGTGGTGCATGGTTAGAATATGAATCAGATGCTAAAAATATTTCATATGTACGTATTGATCGTACACGTAAAATTCCATTAACTGAATTGGTCCGCGCTTTAGGATTTGGTTCTGATGATGAAATTATTGAAATGTTGGGTAACAATGATAGCTTAATGCTAACACTTGAAAAAGATGTTCATAAAAATACGGATGATTCACGTGTTGAAGAATCTTTAAAAGATGTTTATGAACGTCTACGTCCCGGCGAACCTAAAACAGCTGATAGCTCACGTAGTTTATTGACAGCTCGTTTCTTTGATCCAAAACGTTACGACTTAGCTCCAGTTGGTCGTTACAAAATTAATAAAAAATTAAGCTTGAAAACACGTTTATTGAACCAAACATTAGCTGAAACATTGGCTGATCCAGATACTGGTGAAGTACTTGCACAAAAAGATACCGTAATTGATAAACAAGTTATGGAAACTTTAGCACCATATCTTGATCGTCAAGATTTCAAGACGGTCACATACCACCCATCAGAAGATGGTGTTGTTACTGAACCTATGGTACTTCAAATCGTTAAGGTTTATTCTCAAGTAGACCCAGAACGTGAGATGCCAATGATTGGTAATGGCAATATTGACTTACAATACAAACATATTGTACCTGCTGATATTATTGCTTCAATGAACTATTTCTTTAATTTAAAAGAAAATATTGGTTCTGTGGATGATATTGATCATTTAGGTAACCGTCGTATTCGTTCAGTTGGTGAATTACTACAAAATCAATTTAGAATTGGTTTATCACGTATGGAACGTGTTGTACGTGAACGTATGTCAATTCAAGATACAACAACTGTTACACCACAACAATTGATTAACATTCGTCCTGTTGTGGCTTCTATTAAAGAATTCTTTGGTTCATCTCAATTATCACAATTCATGGATCAAACTAATCCACTTGGTGAATTGACACATAAACGTCGTCTTTCTGCCTTAGGACCTGGTGGTTTGACTCGTGATCGTGCTGGATATGAAGTTCGTGATGTTCATTACACGCATTACGGTCGTATGTGTCCAATTGAAACGCCTGAAGGACCTAACATTGGTTTGATTAATAGTTTATCAAGTTATGCACGTGTTAACCGATATGGTTTTATTGAAACACCTTATCGTCGTGTGAGCTGGGAATCACATCAAGTAACTGATAAAATCGATTACTTGACTGCTGATGAAGAAGATAACTATGTTATTGCACAGGCTAACTCACCATTAAATGAAGATGATTCATTTGTAAATGAACTCGTTATGGCTCGTAATCGTTCAGAAAATATCGAAATCGGTATTGATAAAGTCGATTACATGGATGTTTCACCTAAACAAGTTGTGGCTGTTGCTACAGCATGTATTCCTTTCTTGGAAAATGATGATTCTAACCGTGCCTTGATGGGTGCCAATATGCAACGTCAAGCTGTTCCTTTAATCAATCCTCATTCACCACTTGTTGGTACAGGTATTGAATATAAGGCAGCTCATGATTCTGGTGTCGCTTTAATTAACAAAAACGAAGGTACTGTTGAATACGTTGATGCACGTGAAATTCGTGTTCGTCGTGAAGATGGCGCTTTAGATAAATACAAATTAATGAAATTCCATCGTTCAAATGGTGGTAAAAACTACAATCAACGTCCAATTGTTCGTGTAAACGATCATGTTGATGCTGATGAAATTTTAGCTGATGGTCCTTCAATGGAAAATGGGGAATTAGCTTTAGGCCAAAACCCATTAGTTGCCTTTATGACTTGGAATGGTTATAACTTTGAAGATGCTGTTATCATTAACGAACGTCTTGTTCGTGATGATGTCTACACATCAATTCATATTGAAGAATTTGAATCAGAAGCACGTGATACAAAATTAGGACCTGAAGAAATTACTCGTGAAATTCCTAATGTTGGTGAAGATTCATTAAAAGATCTTGATGAATTTGGTATCGTCCGTATTGGTGCTGAAGTTAATGATGGTGATATCTTAGTTGGTAAAGTAACACCTAAAGGGGTTACTGAATTATCTGCTGAAGAACGTTTATTACATGCTATCTTTGGAGAAAAGGCTCGTGAAGTACGCGATACTTCATTGAAAGTTCCTCATGGTGGTGGCGGTATTGTTCAAGATGTTAAAATCTTTACTCGTGAAGCAGGGGATGAATTAAGTCCTGGTGTTAATATGATGGTTCGTATCTACATTGCACAAAAACGTAAGTTACGTGTGGGTGATAAGATGGCTGGACGTCATGGTAACAAAGGGGTTGTTTCAATCGTTGTCCCTTCTGAAGATATGCCTTACATGCCAGATGGTACACCAGTTGATATTCTTTTGAATCCCATGGGTGTTCCTTCTCGTATGAATATTGGACAAGTTTTAGATCTTCATTTAGGTATGGCTGCTCGTAAATTAGGTATCCATGTTGCAACACCAGTTTTTGATGGTGCTCGCGATTCAGATATCTGGAATGTCTTTAAAGAAGCTGGAATTTCAGATGATGGTAAGACAATCTTATATGATGGACGTACAGGTGATGCATTTGATAACCGTGTTTCTGTAGGTGTTATGTACTATATGAAACTTGCTCACATGGTTGATGATAAAATCCATGCTCGTTCAATAGGACCATACTCATTAGTAACGCAACAACCATTAGGTGGTAAAGCACAATTTGGTGGACAACGTTTTGGTGAAATGGAAGTTTGGGCACTTGAGGCTTATGGTGCTGCTTACACGTTACAAGAAATTTTAACGTATAAATCTGATGATGTTGTGGGTCGTGTGAAAACATACGAAGCAATTGTCAAAGGCGAACCAATTCCTAAACCAGGTGTTCCTGAATCATTCCGTGTTCTTGTTAAAGAATTACAGTCATTAGGATTAGATATGAAAGTACTTGATGCTAAAAAGACTGAAATTGAATTACGTGACATGGATGATGACGATGATGATATCGTTAATGTGGATGCGTTAAGCAAATTAGCTAATGAACAAAAAGAGAAAAAAGCTAAAGAAGAAGCCGAAAAAATGGCTGCTGAAATGAACAAAGAATAATTTTGGCTTAGTTACTGAACTCAAATTTGTGTGGATGAAGCTAATGCTTAGTTTGAGAAATCCAACACACTATAAAACTAAAGGGAGGTCGGTCCTTTGATCGATGTCAATAAATTTGATAGCATGCAAATTGGCTTAGCATCTTCTGATAAGATTAGAAGCTGGTCATATGGTGAAGTTAAAAAGCCCGAAACAATCAATTATCGTACATTAAAACCTGAAAAAGACGGACTATTCGATGAACGTATTTTTGGACCAACAAAAGATTGGGAATGTGCCTGTGGTAAATACAAACGTATTCGCTATAAAGGTATCGTCTGTGATCGTTGTGGTGTTGAAGTTACTCGTTCTAAAGTACGTCGCGAACGTATGGGTCATATTGAATTAGCTGCACCAGTTACACATATCTGGTACTTTAAAGGAATTCCAAGTCGTATGGGTCTTGTCTTAGACATGAGTCCTCGTGCTTTGGAAGAAGTTATCTACTTTGCTTCTTACGTTGTTACTGAACCTGGTAACACACCTCTTGAAAAGAAACAGTTATTAACAGAACGTGAATATCGTGAAAAACGTGAAGAATACGGGACTGAATTCGAAGCTGGAATGGGTGCTGACGCTATTCGTCATTTATTACGTGATGTTAATCTTGCTGGTGAATCTGAAGAATTAAAAGAAGAATTGAAAGATGCTACTGGCCAAAAGAGAACACGTGCTGTTCGTCGTTTGGACATTTTAGAAGCATTCTTACTTTCTGAAAATGAACCTGCATGGATGGTTATGGATGCTGTTCCTATTATTCCACCTGACTTACGTCCAATGGTTCAATTAGAAGGTGGCCGTTTTGCCACTTCTGATTTGAATGATTTATACAGACGGGTTATTAACCGAAATAACCGACTAAAACGTTTATTAGATTTGAACGCTCCTGGTATTATTGTTCAAAATGAAAAACGTATGTTACAAGAAGCTGTTGATGCATTGATTGATAATGGTCGTCGTGGCCGTCCAGTTACTGGACCTGGTAACCGACCATTGAAATCTCTTTCACATATGTTGAAAGGTAAACAAGGACGTTTCCGTCAAAATTTACTTGGAAAACGTGTTGATTATTCAGGCCGTTCAGTTATTGCTGTTGGACCAACGTTACAAATGAATCAATGTGGTATTCCTCGTGAAATGGCTTTGGAATTATTCAAACCATTTATGATGAAAGAACTTGTTAAACGTGAAATGGCTTCAAATATTAAAAATGCTAAACGTAAACTTGATCGTCGCGATGAAGATATCTGGGATGTTTTAGAAGAAGTTATTGTTGAACATCCAGTTCTCCTTAACCGCGCACCAACACTTCATCGTCTTGGTATTCAAGCTTTCGAACCAATTTTAGTTGATGGTAAAGCAATTCGTCTTCATCCCTTAGCTTGTGAAGCTTACAATGCTGATTTTGATGGAGATCAAATGGCTATCCATGTACCTTTATCTGATGAAGCACAAGCAGAAGCTCGTTTGCTTATGTTAGCTGCTCATCATATCTTGGCACCTAAAGATGGTAAACCAGTTGTAACACCTTCTCAAGATATGGTTTTAGGTAACTACTACCTTACAATGGAAGAAGCTGGCCGCGAAGGCGAAGGTATGATCTTTAAAGATGCTAACGAAGCTGTAATGGCTTACCGTAATGGTTACGTTCATTTGCACACTCGTATTGGATTACAAACAGCAACATTAGCTGCTGAAGGTAAACCATTTACAGATTGGCAAAAAGAACGCATTATGATAACAACTGTTGGTAAAGCAATCTTTAATGAAATTTTACCTAATGAATTTGCCTACATTAATGAACCTAAGAATGATAACTTAATTAATAAAACAGCCGACAAATATTTTGTTGAACCTGGTCAAAATATTGGTGATGTTATTAAAGCACAAGAAATTATTTTACCTTTCAAAAAAGGATTCTTGAGTGATATCATTTCTGAAGTTTATAAACGATTTAAAGTAACTGAAACGTCTAAGATGTTAGATCGTCTTAAAAACTTAGGTTATGATCAATCAACACATGCTGGTATTACAGTTGGTATTTCTGATGTAACTGACTTAAAGGAAAAACCTGCAATTATTGAAGAAGCTCATAAACAAGTTGCTTTAGTTGCAAAACAATTCCGTCGAGGTTTGATTACAGAAGATGAACGTTATGAACGTGTTATTGCTATCTGGACACAAGCAAAAGATGATATTCAACAAAAACTAATGGAAGCATTGGGCACACAAAATCCTATTCAAATGATGAGTGATTCTGGAGCCCGTGGTAATATTTCTAACTTTACTCAATTAGCTGGTATGCGTGGTTTGATGGCAGCTCCTAATGGTAAAACAATGGAATTACCTATTATTTCTAACTTCCGTGAAGGTTTGTCAGTGTTGGAAATGTTTATTTCAACTCATGGGGCTCGTAAAGGTATGACTGATACGGCCTTGAAGACTGCCGATTCTGGATACTTGACTCGTCGACTTGTTGATGTTGCTCAAGATGTTATTATTCGTGAGAAAGATTGTTTCACTGATCGTGGCTTAGATGTATCAGCTATTAAAGAAGGAAATGAAATGATCGAACCATTGTATGACCGTATCTTAGGTCGTTATGCAATGAAGACCGTTAAAAATCCTGAAACTGGTGAAGTTATTGTCGCTTCAAACGAAATGATCGAAGAAAGCAAAGCGCAAGCAATTATCGCTGCTGGAATCGAACAAGTAACTATCCGCTCAGCATTTACATGTAACACTAAGCATGGGGTTTGTGAACATTGTTATGGTCGTAATATGGCTACTGGTGATCAGGTTGAAGTTGGTGAAGCAGTTGGTACTGTTGCTGCTCAATCAATCGGTGAACCCGGAACTCAATTAACAATGCGTACTTTCCATACTGGTGGGGTTGCTGGAGATGATATTACACAAGGGTTACCTCGTGTTCAAGAAATCTTCGAAGCACGTAATCCTAAAGGTCGTGCTGAAATTACAGAAGTAACAGGTATGATTGAAGCAATTGAAGAAAATCCTGCTGAACGTACTAAAGAAGTAACAGTTAAAGGTGAAACTGATACACGAACATATAGTTTACCTTATACTGCTGTTCTTAAAGTTGCCGAAGGTGATAAAATTCATCGTGGTGAAGCACTAACAGTTGGTTCAATTGATCCTAAACAATTAATTCAAGTTCGTGATGTTCTTTCTACGGAGAATTATATTCTTCGTGAAGTTCAAAAAGTATATCGTATGCAAGGGGTAGAAATCTCTGATAAGCATGTGGAGGTTATGTCTCGTCAAATGTTACGTAAGGTTCGCGTTATGGATCCCGGTGACACAAATGTATTACCAGGTACTTTAATGGATATCATGGATCTTAAAGAAGATAACTATAAGACATTGATCAAAGGTGGCATTCCAGCTACTTCACGTCCTGTCTTACTTGGTATCACTAAAGCATCTCTAGAAACAAACAGTTTCTTATCAGCTGCATCATTCCAAGAAACAACTCGTGTTCTTACGGATGCTGCTATTCGCGGTAAGAATGATCCATTAATTGGTCTGAAAGAAAATGTTATTATTGGTAAGATTATTCCTGCCGGTACTGGTATGCCAGATTACCGTCAAATTAAACCAAAAGAAACAGGTTCAATTTCAGCTAATGTTTATTCAATCTCAGATATTGAGAAACGAATGAAAGAAGAAGAAGCTAGCGTGAACGATTAACGTCATAGCTAAAAAAGAACAATTCTTATTAATTTAAGAGTTGTTCTTTTTTTTGTGCTTTATTAGCGAACAATTAACGCTTACATTTTAATAACGTCCGCAAACCATTGTATGGGTAAATAGACTGTGTTAATATTGTCATACAATAAAAAATACTGATCACCTATATAATGTCATGATATGGATGCTAGTTTCTACCCGGAGCCGTAAATTCCGGACTATATGTGAGTTAAAGCAAGCATGTATTAGGCATGAAATCCATAGAAAATCCGACTTATTAGTGTGAAAGATAATGTGGAGGATCAAATGAAGAATAGCACGGAATTAGAAAATAGTAGTTTGGATGAATCTAATTTATCAAATTTTAGAGCAGCAATATTAGGATTACAGCATTTATTAGCCATGTATTCAGGCGACATTTTGGTACCATTATTAGTTGGGGCTGCACTTGGGTTTAGTACAAAACAAATTACTTATTTAGTTTCGATGGATATTTTCATGTGTGGGATTGCAACATTATTACAATTGAAACGCACACGTTTTACTGGCATTGGTTTACCTGTAGTACTTGGGTGCGCGATTGAATACGTTGCACCATTGACTGCAGTAGGAAAACATTTTGGATTAGGAACAATGTATGGATCAATTATTGCTGCTGGTATTTTTATATTTCTAATTTCGGGATTCTTTGCAAACATTAGAAAATTCTTCCCACCAGTAGTGACAGGATCATTAATTACGTTAATCGGATTAACGTTAATTCCAGTTGCCTTTACCAACATGGGCGGTGGGGATGTGACAGCCAAATCATTTGGTAGTATCCCTAACTTAATAGTTGCAGGTGTAACCATTGCCGTTATTTTAGGCTTGAACATTTGGGGCCGCGGATTCATTCAACAAGTGGGTATCTTAATTGGTATTTTAGTTGGTGTGGTCGTTGCCTCATTTATGGGAAAAGTAACATTAGACCCAGTTAGCCAAGCTAATTGGTTTCAATTACCCCATGTTTTTATGTTTGCTGCCCCTAAATTTGAATGGTCATCAATTGTGACTATGATATTAGCAGCGTTAACAACTATGATTGAATCAACTGGTGTATTTTTTGCGCTGGGAGATATCGTTGGTCGTCCAATCAGAAAAGATGATTTAAAAAAAGGGTACCGTGCTGAAGGTATCGCAGCTGTTTTAGGTGGTATCTTTAATACGTTCCCATACTCGACATTTTCACAAAATGTTGGAATTGTGCAACTATCAGGAATTAAAACGAAGAAACCTGTTTATTTTTCAGCGTTCTTTTTAATTGCTTTAGGGTTACTTCCTAAAATTGGTGCAGCAGCAACTGTCATTCCAGCAGCCGTTTTAGGTGGTGCTATGTTAGTTATGTTCGGTATGGTTGGTGCACAAGGTATTAAAATGTTGCGCGAAGTTGAAGGTAGTAATAGTAATTTATTAATTATCGGTATTTCGGTCAGCTTAGGACTTGGTGTAACAGTACAACCAGCATTACTCCAAGCATTACCCTTAACAATCCAGACCATTTTTGGTAATGGACTTGTTGTCGGTAGTCTGTCGGCTGTTATCTTAAATATTCTATTCAATTATGGTCATTTGAATGACGCAATCGAAGATTAAAGTAAAAGCTAAGCAAATTTGCTTAGCTTTTTTATTTATATGAAGAAAGATAACGCAATAGTAATATAAACGCCAAACGTTATATGTGGGACAAATGGGAAAAATTGATATCGACTCTGTTTTACAGTAAAAAAGTAGATAAGTGAGCTGATACAAGCAAAAAGAGTGGCAATCAAACAAAAATGAACACCAAATGTTAGTTGAATGATAATCAGTAAAATAAAATCGCCAAGGCCGAGCTTTTGTTGAAAACATAAGACAAATAGAAACAGACTGAATAAGCTAATTGCTATTAGTGAGTCTGGAAACCCAAATAACAGATAATGCCACAGGATGAATAGTATTCCACCACCGATAGTTAAGCGACCAGAAATCAGTCGGTTAGTGAAATCCATAGCTGATAGAAAAGTTAAATAAAATAAGAACGTTATAAGTAATAGAAATTCAAAAAGAGATAGTTGAGTGAAAGATAAGGGCAACATGGCGGCCAAACTACATTCAAAAATAAATGAATAGGCTGGGAATTCTCCCTTGCAGAATCGACAGTGTCCGTGTAATCTAAGATAAGCGTAGATAGGAATTAGATCAAACCAAGGTATTTTTGTACCACAATAGTCGCAGATTGATCTTTTGTTGAATTGATTCTGATTCAATGCACAGCGTGTGGCAATGCAGGTGATGAATGAACCTAGGCAAGCACCTAGTAAAAATAAATAACTAATTAACATAATTTAAATCCTCCTATTAAAAAATACGCTTTTTAGTGTAAATACCATTGACGTATATTAAATACCGTGATATTCTGTGTAAGGTGCTTTTTGTGAACAGTTAATTCATCTACATAGTTGAGATTCTGTATAACAGCAGCGCATTATAAGACAGACGTCTAGGACGTTATTTTTTATTATTAAAAAATGAACCACCTGGATGTGTGGACTTAAAAAACAATTAACCTATAATAAGGAAGGAGGAAACTTTAGATGCCAACAATTAATCAATTAGTTCGTAAAGGTCGTAATTCTAAAGGTTCAAAATCTGGTGCACCCGCATTAAACTTCGGGTATAACAGTTACAAAAAAGTTCAAACAGATAATCCTGCACCACAAAAACGTGGGGTTGCTACTCGTGTCGGAACAATGACACCTAAAAAGCCTAACTCTGCTTTACGTAAATATGCGCGTGTGCGTTTATCTAACTTACTTGAAGTTACAGCTTACATTCCTGGTATTGGACATAACTTGCAAGAACATAGTGTTGTTCTTATTCGTGGTGGCCGTGTAAAAGATTTACCTGGGGTACGTTACCATGTTATCCGTGGTGCTCTTGATACAGCCGGTGTTGCTGATCGTAAACAAAGTCGTTCAAAATACGGCGCAAAGAGACCTAAATAAGAATAAAGTTATTCTAATAAAAATAGAATCTAAGGAGGTTATTTAGATGCCAAGAAAAGGCCCAGCTCCAAAACGAGAAGTATTGCCTGATCCAATTTACAATTCTAAATTAGTAACACGTTTAATCAACCGTTTAATGTTAGATGGTCGTCGTGGTACTGCATCAAAGATCTTGTATGATGCATTCGAAATGATTAAAGAACAAACAGGAAACGAACCTAATGAAGTTTTTGATGAAGCTATGAAAAACATCATGCCTGTACTTGAAGTTAAAGCTCGCCGTGTCGGTGGTTCTAACTACCAAGTGCCAATTGAAGTTCGCCCTGATCGTCGTTCAACTTTAGGTTTACGTTGGTTAGTAAGTTACGCACGTTTACGTGGGGAACATACTATGCCAGAACGTTTAGCTAAAGAAATCATGGATGCAGCAAACAATACTGGTGCATCAGTTAAGAAACGTGAAGATACACATAAAATGGCTGACGCTAATAAAGCATTCGCACATTACCGCTGGTAATTTTATAAAAGAATGGCTATTATATGATTTTGATAATCGATATAGTAGTCATTTTTTTGAATCTATTTTAGAATCGAAAGGAGATACTACAAAATGGCAAATAAACGCGAATTCCCACTAGAAAAAACGCGTAATATCGGGATTGTTGCTCATATCGATGCTGGTAAGACAACAACTACTGAACGTATTTTATACTATACTGGTAAAATTCATAAAATTGGTGAAACTCATGAAGGAGCTTCACAAATGGATTGGATGGAACAAGAACAAGAACGTGGTATCACAATCACATCAGCTGCAACAACTGCTGAATGGAAAGAACATCGTATTAATATCATCGATACTCCAGGACATGTGGATTTCACTATTGAAGTTGAACGTTCACTTCGTGTCTTAGATGGAGCCGTTGTTGTTTTAGATGGTCAATCTGGTGTTGAACCACAAACTGAAAACGTTTGGCGTCAAGCTACAACATATTCAGTTCCTCGTATCGTTTTCATCAATAAGATGGATAAAATGGGTGCTAATTTTGATTACTCAGTAGGCACAATCAAAGATCGTCTTCAAGTAAATGCTGTTCCTATCCAAATGCCAATTGGTGCTGAAGATGATTTTGAAGGTGTTATTGATTTAATCGAAATGAAAGCCGATTTATATGATAACGAAGATTTAGGTGCTACATGGGAAAGTATTGACGTTCCTGAAGAATATTTAGAAGAAGCTACAAAACGTCGCGAAGCTTTAGTTGAAGCCGTTGCTGATGTTGATGAAAAGCTTATGGAAAAATATCTTGATGGTGTGGAAATTACTAAAGATGAAATCAAAGCTGCTATCCGTAAAGCAACATTAAATCTTGAAATGTACCCAGTTCTTGCTGGTTCAGCATTTAAAAACAAGGGTGTTCAAATGATGTTGGATGCTGTTAATGATTTCTTACCATCTCCTTTAGATGTTAAACCTTATAACGCAGTAGATCCTAAAACAGATGAAGAAGTTGAAATCACAGCCGGTGATGACAAAGATTTCGCTGCTTTAGCATTTAAAATTGCAACGGATCCCTTCGTTGGTCGTTTAACATTCTTCCGTGTTTACTCAGGTACATTACAAGCTGGTTCTTATGTCTTGAACTCTACTAAAGACACGCGTGAACGTGTTGGTCGTATCCTTCAAATGCATTCAAATCACCGTAATGAAATTCCTGAAGTATTCTCTGGTGATATTGCTGCTGCTATTGGTTTGAAAAATACGACAACTGGTGATTCATTAACGGATGAAAAACATCCATTAATCCTTGAATCAATGGAATTCCCTGAACCAGTTATCCAAGTATCTATCGAACCAAAAACAAAAGCTGATCAAGATAAGATGGATATCGGTTTACAAAAACTAGCAGAAGAAGATCCTTCATTCAAGGCTGAAACTAACCCTGAAACTGGTGAAACTTTAATCGCTGGGATGGGTGAATTGCATTTGGATATCATCGTTGATCGTATGAGACGTGAATTTAACGTTGAAGCTACTGTTGGTGAACCACAAGTTGCCTACCGTGAAACATTTACAAAAACTGTTTCTGCACAAGGTAAATTCGTTCGTCAATCTGGTGGTAAAGGTCAATATGGTGATGTTACAGTTGAATTCTCACCTAATGAAGAGGGTGGCGGTTTCGCATTCGAAGACGCTATCGTCGGTGGGGTTGTTCCTCGTGAATATATTCCTTCAGTTGAACAAGGTTTGAGAGAAGCTATGCAAAATGGTGTTCTTGCAGGCTACCCACTTATTGATGTTAAAGCTAAGTTATATGATGGATCATATCATGATGTCGATTCTAACGAATCAGCATTTAAGGTAGCTGCCTCAATGGCATTGAGAAAAGCTGCTAAGAGTGCTGGTGCTGTTATTCTTGAACCAATGATGAAAGTTGAAGTTGTCGCTCCTGAAGATTACTTAGGTGATGTTATGGGACATGTAACTGCTCGTCGTGGACGTGTTGAAGGTATGGAAGCTCGCGGAAATGCACAAGTTGTTAACGCAATGGTTCCTCTTTCAGGTATGTTCGGTTACGCAACTACTTTACGTTCTTCTACACAAGGACGTGGTACATTCACAATGACATTTGATCATTACGAAGCTGTACCAAAATCAATCCAAGAAGAAATTATGAAGAAAAACGGAACAGCTACTGATTAATTAGTTGGTCTGAATTATAAAAGAAGTTATCACTTGTTGATAGCTTCTTTTTTTGTGGTAAAATAACATTTGGAAAATAAAAAAAGTTTTAAAAATGTTAATTATGATTATATAATGAGAAACTTTGAAAAAAAATAAGAAAGCACTTGCCATAAGGCTTTATCTCTAGTAGTATAGATAAGTACCCAAAAACAGATGGCGTATTACGCCCTGCGATAGGGTTTCATAGAATGAGCTAAGATGTGAAAGATTGCGACACGCCCGGCAGCTTTGCCACGCAAGGTGTGTCGGTCACTTACACGGAGCTAGTCTTATTTTTAAAATAGACGAAGGAGGGAACAAAATGGCAAAACAAAAAATTCGTATTCGCTTAAAAGCTTACGAACACCGTATTTTAGACCAATCTGCTGACAAGATTGTTGAAACTGCAAAAAGAACAGGGGCAACAATTTCTGGACCAATTCCATTGCCAACAGAACGTACATTATACACAGTTTTACGTTCACCACATAAGCATAAAGATTCACGTGAACAATTCGAAATGCTTACACATAAACGTTTGATTGATATCGTTAACCCAACACCTAAGACAGTTGATTCATTGATGAAACTTGACTTACCTAGTGGCGTTGATATTGAAATCAAATTATAAAACAGAGTTACAAAAATAAAAATACAAACATATTGGAGGTGTACTCATGACTACAAAAGGAATCTTAGGAAAAAAAGTAGGTATGACACAAGTTTTTACTGAAAATGGTGAATTGGTACCAGTTACAGTGATTGAATCTACGCCAAACGTTGTTTTACAATTGAAAACAATTGAAAACGATGGTTACGAAGCAATTCAATTAGGTTACCAAGACATGCGCGAAGTATTAACAAACAAACCTGCTAAAGGTCATGCAGCAAAAGCAAATACTACTCCTAAGCGCTTCGTTCGTGAAATTAACGATGTTGAGCTTGGAGAATATAACGTAGGTGACGAAATTAAAGTTGATACATTCTCAGCTGGCGATATCGTTAACGTTACGGGTACGTCTAAGGGACATGGTTTCCAAGGAAATATCAAACGTTGGGGACAATCACGAGGTCCTATGACTCATGGTTCTCGTTATCATCGTCGTCCTGGTTCAATGGGTGCCGTTATTAACCGTGTATTCAAAGGTAAGAGATTACCAGGTCGCATGGGTGGCAAACGCGTAACTGTCCAAAACTTGGAAATTATTCGTGTTGACGTTGATAGTAATGTTATCTTGATTAAAGGTAACGTACCAGGCGCAAACAAAACATTAGTTACAATTAAAAACGTCACAAAAGACGCTAAATAACAGGAAGGAGGAATTTCAAAATGCCAACAGTCGCATTATTAAAACAAGATGGTACTAAAAATGGTGAAGTTGAATTAAACGACGCTATTTTTGGAATCGAACCTAACGACAATGTCATTTTTGACGCCGTAATCATGCAACGTGCATCATTACGTCAAGGAACTCATTCAGTTAAAAACAAAAGTGCAGTTTCAGGTGGTGGTAGAAAACCATGGCGCCAAAAAGGTACAGGTCGTGCTCGTCAAGGATCTATCCGTAGCCCACAATGGCGTGGTGGTGGTGTCGTATTTGGCCCTACTCCTCGTTCATACAGTTACAAATTACCTAAAAAAGTTCGCCGTTTAGCTCTTAAATCAGTACTTTCACAAAAAGTATTGGATAACAGCGTGGTTATGGTCGATGCACTTAGCTTCGAACAACCAAAGACAAAAACTTTCAAAGAAGTTTTAAGTAACTTAGATATCAACAAAAAAGTATTAATAGTTCTTGAACCTGGCAATGATTTCGTTGCTTTAGCAGCTCGTAACTTACAAAATGTTACAGTAGTAGAAGCTAAAGGTGTTAACGTTCTTGACGTTATCAACAATGATAAATTAGTCATGACTCAAGCAGCTCTTTCTCAAGTAGAGGAGGCTCTTTCATAATGGAATCAAGAGATATTATCTTACGCCCAGTCATCACCGAAGCAGCAATGGATAGAATGGCTAACAAAGTTTACACATTCGACGTTGATACTCGTGCAACTAAAATTGAAGTCAAAAAAGCTATTGAAGATATTTTTGGCGTTAAAGTTGTAAAAGTAAATATCATGAATGTTAAAGGTAAGTTAAAACGTCAAGGTCGCTATGCTGGTTATACTAAAAAACGCCGTAAAGCAATTGTTACTTTAACTGCCGACTCAAAAGAAATCCAATTATTCGAAGAATAATCTAAAATTTTGTAAACTAGGAGGAAAACAACGTGGGAATTAAAAAATTCAAACCAACCACTAACGGTCGTCGTAATATGACTGGTTCTGATTTCTCAGAAATTACTAAATCAACTCCTGAAAAATCATTACTAGAATCAAAAAGCAGAACTGCCGGCCGTAATAACTATGGTCGCATTACTGTTCGTCACCGTGGTGGTGGTCATAAACGTCAATACCGTTTGATCGATTTCAAGCGTGTTAAAGACAATGTAACAGCAACTGTTAAAGCAATTGAATATGATCCAAACCGTTCAGCTAATATTGCATTATTACAATATACTGATGGTATCAAATCATACATCATTGCTCCTAAAGGATTAGAAGTTGGCATGATGGTTCAATCTGGTAAAGAAGCAGATATCAAGGTTGGTAACGCATTAGCTCTTCAAGATATCCCAGTTGGTACAATTATTCATAATGTCGAATTAAAACCAGGTAAGGGTGGACAACTTGCTCGTTCAGCCGGTGCTTCTGCACAATTACTTGGTAAAGAAGGTAAATACGTCCTTGTTCGTTTGACATCAGGCGAAGTTCGCATGATCTTATCAACATGTCGCGCATCTATCGGTGCTGTTGGTAACGAACAACATGAATTAATCAAAATTGGTAAAGCTGGTCGTGCTCGTTGGGCTGGTAAACGTCCTACAGTTCGTGGATCAGTTATGAATCCTAACGATCATCCTCATGGTGGTGGTGAAGGTAAAGCTCCAATTGGTCGTCCATCACCTATGTCTCCTTGGGGTCAAAAGACGATGGGTTACAAAACACGTTCAAAGAAAAACCAATCAGACAAATTTATCGTACGTGGACGCAACAAGAAATAATTTACTTGTTGCTTAAGCTATATTCCGGAAGGAGGATTCACATTGAGTCGTAGTCTAAAAAAAGGACCATTCGTCGATGAACATTTGATGAAAAAGGTCGAAGCACAAACTGATCAAGAAAAGAAAACAGTTATCAAAACATGGTCACGTCGTTCAACAATCTTCCCTAACTTCATTGGTCTAACTATCGCTGTATATGATGGACGTAAACACGTTCCAGTTTTTATGCAAGAAGATATGGTTGGTCATAAGTTGGGTGAATTTGTTCCAACACGTACTTTCCGTGGTCACGGATCTGACGATAAGAAAACTACAGTTAAATAAAGGAGGTTATACACATGGCTGAACAAGTAACATCAGCAAAAGCAACCGCCAAAACTGTTCGTATTCCAGCGCGTAAAGCTCGCTTGGTAATCGATCTTATCAGAGGTAAAAGTGTTGCTGAAGCTATCGGTATTTTGAGATTTACTCCCAGAGCCGGAAGCCCAATCATTGAAAAAGTTTTACTTTCTGCTGTAGCTAATGCAGAAAATAATTTTGATTTAGATGGTGAAAACTTAGTTATTACTGATATTTTTGCTAACGAAGGACCAACTTTAAAACGTTTCCGTCCTCGTGCTAAAGGATCAGCTTCACCAATTAACAAACGTACGAGTCACATTACAGTAGTTGTATCTGAAACTACAAAATAAGGAGGGATAACGCGTGGGTCAAAAAATAAATCCAACGGGATTACGTGTAGGTATCATTCGTGATTGGGATTCAAAATGGTATGCAGAAAAAGATTTTGCAAACTACCTTCATGAAGATTTACACATCCGTAAATACATTCAAGAAAAATTAACCGACGCTTCTGTCTCTATCGTTGAAATCGAACGCGCTGCAAAACGTGTTAACGTTTCAATCCATACTGCTAAACCTGGTATGGTTATCGGTAAAGGTGGAGCTGAAGTTGAAAAACTTCGTAAAGAATTAAATGATTTAACAGGTAAACGTGTGCATATCAACATTGTTGAAATCAAACGTCCTGATTTAGATGCTCAATTAGTCGGCGAAAACGTTGCGGAACAATTAGAAAACCGTGTCGCATTCCGTCGTGCTGTTAAACAAGCTATGCAACGTACAATGCGCTCTGGTGCTAAAGGTATCAAAGTTCAAGTTGCTGGCCGTCTTAACGGAGCTGATATGTCTCGTGTTGAAAGCTACTCAGATGGTACAGTTCCATTACATACCTTAAGAGCAGATATTGACTACGCTTGGGTTGAAGCAATGACTACTTACGGTAAATTAGGCGTTAAAGTCTGGATCTACCGTGGTGAAATCTTACCAGCTAAGAAAAACGCTGTGAAAGGAGGGAAATAACCTATGTTAGTACCTAAACGTACAAAATTCCGTCGTGAATTCCGTGGTAAAATGCGTGGGGAAGCTAAAGGTGGCAAAGAAGTCGCTTTTGGAGAATTCGGTTTACAGGCTCTTGAATCATCATGGATCACTAACCGTCAAATCGAAGCTTCTCGTGTCGCTATTAACCGTCATATGAAACGTGGTGGGAAAGTATGGATTAAAATTTTCCCTCATAAATCATATACTGCAAAAGCAATTGGTGTTCGAATGGGTTCTGGTAAAGGTGCTCCTGAAGGATGGGTAGCTCCAGTTAAACGTGGAAAGATCATGTTTGAAGTTGCCGGTGTTCCCGAAGAAGTTGCTCGCGAAGCTTTACGCTTAGCATCAAACAAACTTCCAGTGAGAACTAAAATTGTAAAACGTGAGGAAGTAGGTGGCGAATCACATGAAGGCTAAGGAAATTAATGAATTAACCACTGCTGAAATGATTACCAAAGAACAAGAATTTAAAGATGAATTGTTTAACTTACGCTTCCAATTAGCTACCGGTCAATTAGAAAATACCGCACGCTTAAGTGAAGTACGTAAAACAATTGCTCGTATTAAAACGGCATTACGCCAACAAGAATTAAACAAGTAGATTACGAAAGGGAGGCCATTTACGCATGAGTGAAACTCGTAACCAACGTAAAGTCTATCAAGGACGCGTTGTATCCGACAAAATGGATAAAACGATTAGTGTTCTTATCGAAACATACAAGACACACAAAACCTACGGTAAACGTGTGACTTATTCTAAAAAATTCTATGCACATGATGAAAATAACGAAGCAAAAATCGGCGATATCGTTCAAATTATGGAAACTCGTCCGTTGTCAGCAACTAAGAGATTCCGTTTATTAGATATCGTTGAAAAAGCAGTTATTGCTTAAGCATAATTGCCATTCGTATTTCTAATTTGCTATCGAAAGGAGGACACTTACTGTGATACAAACAGAAAGTCGTTTAAAAATTGCCGACAATTCAGGCGCAAAAGAAATCTTAACTATTAAAGTTTTAGGTGGATCAAAGCGTAAAACTGCTAATATCGGTGACGTTATTGTTGCTACTGTTAAACATGCAACACCAGGTGGTGTTGTCAAAAAAGGTGAAGTTGTTAAAGCTGTAATCGTACGTACAAAATCAGGTGCTCATCGCGCTGACGGTTCATACATCAAATTTGATGAAAATGCTGCCGTTATCATCCAAGATGATAAAAGCCCTAAAGGTACACGTATCTTTGGACCTGTTGCACGTGAATTACGTGATAACAATTTCATGAAGATTGTTTCTTTAGCACCCGAAGTATTATAAGAAATCCATCGGAAAACAAGGAGGTGCGCTAAATGTTCGTCAAAACTGGTGATAAAGTTCAATTAATTGCAGGTAAAGATAAAGGTAAACAAGGTACTGTTACTAAAGTTTTCCTTAAAGATGACCGTGTGATTGTTGAAGGCATGAATATTGCAAAAAAACATCAAAAACCTAGTAACTCGAATCCACAAGGTGGCATCGTGGATATAGAAGCACCAATTCACGTTTCAAACGTGATGCTTATCGACCCATCTACAAACGAACCAACTCGTGTTGGCTTCAAAGTTGTAGACGGCAAGAAAGTTAGAGTTTCTAAAAAATCAGGTGAAACTGTTAAATAGACCTACTGAAAGGAGGACACTTTCTTCATGACTAACCGTTTAAAAGAAAAGTTCACTAATGAAATTACACCATCTATGATGGAAAAATTTAACTACACATCAATTATGCAAACACCTCAAGTTGATAAAATTGTTATCAACATGGGTGTTGGTGATGCTGTTACTAATGCTAAAAATTTAGATAAAGCTGTTGAAGAATTAGCTTTAATCGCTGGTCAAAAACCTTTGGTTACAAAAGCTAAAAAATCAATTGCTGGCTTCCGTTTACGTGAAGGTATGCCAATCGGTGCTAAAGTTACTTTACGTGGCGAACGCATGTACGATTTCTTAGATAAATTAGTTTCAGTTTCATTACCTCGTGTGCGTGATTTCCGTGGCGTTAGCAAAAAAGCCTTTGATGGCCGTGGTAACTATACTTTAGGTGTTCGCGAACAATTAATTTTCCCAGAAATCGATTTTGATGATGTGGATAAAGTTCGTGGAATGGATATCGTTATTGTTACAACTGCTAATACTGATGAGGAATCAAAAGAATTACTCACACAATTAGGTATGCCGTTTTCTAAATAATAAGGAGGTTACAAAGCTTTGGCTAAAAAATCATTAATTGCAAAGAACAAACGTCCAGCAAAATTCTCTACACAAGCTTATACACGTTGCGAACGTTGTGGTCGCCCACATTCTGTTTATCGTAAATTTAAATTATGCCGTATTTGTCTTCGTGACCTTGCTCACAAAGGCCAAATTCCTGGTATGAAAAAAGCTAGCTGGTAAATCTAAAAGACAAGTTAAAGGAGGGTAAACTCAATGGTCATGACTGATCCGATCGCAGACTTTTTAACTCGTATCCGTAATGCAAACATGGTACGGCATGAGTCTTTAGAAGTGCCTGCTTCAAAAATCAAACGTGATATCGCTGAAATCCTTAAAAATGAAGGTTTCGTACGTGATATCGAATACATCGATGATGACAAACAAGGTATTATCCGTGTATTTTTAAAATTTGGAAAAGACAACGAACGTGTAATCTCTGGTATTAAACGTATCTCAAAACCAGGATTACGTACGTACGTTCAAGCTGATGCAGTTCCTAAAGTATTAAATGGTTTAGGAATCGCAGTTATCTCAACATCAGAAGGTGTGATGACAGATAAAGATGCACGCGCCAAACAAATTGGTGGCGAAGTCTTAGCATACATCTGGTAATCAATTAATTCGTAAGGAGGTGTCACTCGCGTGAGTCGTATAGGTTATAAAGAAATCGTTCTTCCTGCTGGTGTAGAAGTTACACAAGAAGGTCAAATGGTTACAGTAAAAGGCCCCAAAGGTGAATTAACTCGTAAGTTCTCTAGTGCTATTACAATGCATGTTGAAGGTCTTTCAGTTAAATTTACTCGTGAAAGTGACGATAAAAGCACTCGTGCCTTACATGGTACAATGCGTGCCAACGTAAACAACATGGTTCTTGGTGTTACAGAAGGTTTCAAAAAAGAACTTGAGTTGATTGGTGTTGGTTATCGTGCACAATTACAAGGGAAAAAATTAGTATTAAATGTTGGTTATTCACATCCAGTGGATTTTGAAGAACGCGAAAACTTAACTGTTGAAGTTCCTGCAAATACAAGTATTATTATTTCAGGTATCAGTAAACAAGAAGTTGGCGATCTTGCCGCAGAAATTCGTGCCGTTCGTCCTCCAGAACCTTATAAAGGTAAAGGAATTCGTTACGTTGGCGAATATGTTCGTCGTAAAGAAGGTAAAACAGGTAAATAATGCTGCTTAGCATTGCTTACTTTGTTTTTGAATAAAATCAAGAGGTGAAAATTGTGATTACAAAACCAGATAGAAATAAAACACGTTCAAAACGTCATTTACGTGTTCGTGGCAAGATTTCTGGAACTGCAGAGTGCCCACGCTTAAACGTATTCCGTTCTAATAACCACATCTACGCTCAAGTAATTGATGACGTAGCGGGTGTAACGCTAGCAAGTGCCTCAACAATTGATAGTGAAGTAACTGGCGACAGTAAAGTAGCAAAAGCTACTGCTGTTGGCGCATTAGTTGCTAAACGTGCTAATGACAAAGGTATCAAAGCTGTTGTTTTTGATCGTGGCGGATACTTATACCATGGACGCGTTGCTGCTTTAGCTGAAGCAGCTCGTGAAAATGGATTAGAATTCTAAGAAAGGGAGGAAATAGTTTATGACTTTCATTGATCCAACTCATTTAGATTTAGAAGATCGTGTTGTTGCGATTAACCGTGTTACTAAAGTTGTAAAAGGTGGACGTCGTCTACGTTTTGCTGCATTAGTTATTGTCGGTGATCACAATGGTCATGTAGGCTTCGGTACAGGTAAAGCTCAAGAAGTTCCTGAAGCAATCCGTAAAGCAGTTGAAGATGCTAAAAAGAACTTGATTGAAGTACCTATGGTCGGTACGACACTTCCTCACGAAGTTCTCGGTCAATACAGTGGTGGACGCATTATGCTTAAACCAGCTGTTGAAGGTTCTGGAGTTGCCGCTGGTGGTTCAGTTCGTGCCGTTATGGAACTTGCTGGAGTAGCAGATGTAACAAGTAAATCATTAGGCTCAAATACACCAATCAACGTTGTTCGCGCAACAATGGATGGTTTAAAGAAAATGAAGAGTGCTGAAGAAGTTGCTGCATTACGTGGCGTTTCTATTCAACACTTAGCTGACTAGGAGGACTAAAACATGACAGATTTAAAAATTACATTAAAACGCAGTGTCATCGGACGTCCTCAAAATCAACGCGAAATCGTTAAAGCTTTCGGTTTACACCGTATTAGCAGCTCTGTTATTCGTCCTAATGACGCAGTAACACGAGGCGTTATCGCCAAGATTTCTCATTTAGTGGACGTTGAAGAAGTTAAATAACATCAACATCTTGTTTGCAGTTTAAAATAAGGAGGTGCCAACCCTATGAAATTACATGAATTAAAACCAAGTGAAGGTTCTCGCTCAGTACGTAACCGTGTCGGACGTGGAACATCTTCAGGTAATGGTAAAACTTCTGGACGTGGTCAAAAAGGCCAAAAAGCCCGTAGTAAAGTACGTTTAGGTTTTGAAGGTGGACAAATGCCTTTATTCCGTCGTATGCCAAAACGTGGATTTAATAACTTCAACCGTAAAGAATATGCAGTTGTCAATTTAGATAGCTTAAACAAATTCGAAAACGGTGCTGAAGTAACACCAGCATTACTTGTTGAATCAGGTATTGTTAAGAACGAAAAATCAGGAATTAAAATTTTAGCTTCCGGCGAACTTAACAAGAAATTATCTGTTAAAGCAGGTAAATTCTCAGCTGCTGCTAAAGAAGCTATTGAAGCTGCCGGTGGTCAAACAGAGGTGATCTAATGCTTAAAGTGATGAAAAATGCATTAGCTGTGAAAGAAATCCGTCAAAAGATTTTTTTCACTTTATGCGTTTTAATTGTCTTTCGCTTAGGTACTTTTATAACAGTTCCTGGAATTAACCATGCTGCAATTGCTAGTGCAACAAGTAGTAACTTAGTTAGTCTTCTTAACACTTTTAGTGGTGGTGGATTAACTAATTACTCAATTTTCGCAATGGGGGTTTCACCCTACATTACAGCTCAAATTGTTATTCAATTACTACAAATGGACATTGTTCCTCGTTTTGTAGAATGGAGTAAGCAAGGTGAAGTTGGTCGTCGTAAATTGAATCAAGCTACACGTTACCTAACAATTGTCTTAGCATTTGTTCAATCTGTAGGTATCACCGCAGGGTTAGACTCATTAAGTAGTTTAGGTTTGGTTAACAATCCAAGTACGCAAACATATGTTGTTTTGGGCGTTATTTTAACAGCCGGAACAATGTTTACGACTTGGTTAGGTGATATGATTACTGAACGTGGTATTGGGAATGGTGTTTCCATGTTAATCATGGCAGGTATCGTTTCTCGTATTCCAGGTGGTATTAAACAGATTTTCAATGAACAAATTTTCCAAGCTGATAAAGGTGATCTTTGGGGGGGCATCTTGTTCATAGTTATCTTGCTCGTTATTATTTTTGCAATCGTAACTTTTGTAACATATGTTCAACAAGCTAACTATAAGATTCCAATTCAATACACAAGACGTGTTGCTGGTGCGACAGATAGTTCATATCTGCCACTTAAGGTAAACGTTGCGGGTGTTATCCCCGTTATTTTTGCGAGTTCGTTCATTGCAACACCCCAAACTGTGCTTTTGGCATTCCAAAGCTCACAAGGGGACACGACTTGGTATAAAGTATTAAGTCAAGTTTTCAACATGCAAACAACATACGGAGCCATCCTATATACCGTATTGATTGTCTTGTTCACATTCTTCTACGCTTTCGTACAGGTAAATCCTGAGAAACTCTCAGAGAATTTACAAAAACAAGGAAGTTATATTCCAAGTGTTTGGCCTGGTAAAGCAACAGAAAAATATGTTTCAAAATTATTAATGCGTTTAAGTACTGTTGGTTCATTATTCTTAGGATTTGTTGCTTTAATTCCATTATTAGCATCAAGTTTGTTCGGATTAGATGAATCAGTTGGTTTGGGTGGTACTAGTCTGTTGATTGTCGTTGGGGTTGCTCTTGAAACTATTCGTCAATTAGAGGGTATGATGATGAAACGTAAGTACGTCGGATTCATTAGATAATCGATAAAAAACAAATTTTAAACTGAGAATTAGGTTAGGCTGATGCCTAACCATTTCTCATATTAGGAGGATATTCATGACTAAAATGAACCTGATGTTAATGGGTTTACCTGGTGCAGGTAAGGGAACACAAGCTGAAAAGATTGTCGACGCTTTCCACATCGCTCATATCTCTACGGGAGACATCTTCCGTGCAGCAATGAAAAATGAAACACCAATGGGACTTGAAGCTAAAAAGTATATCGATCGTGGTGACCTTGTTCCTGATGAAGTCACAAATGGCATTGTCAAAGAACGATTAGCTGAAGATGATATTCAAGATGGCTACATGCTTGATGGGTTTCCAAGAAATATGGCACAAGCTGTTGCCTTGGACGAAATCGGTAAGGACCTTGGAAAACCTCTTAACGCAGTCATTGACATTCATGTTGATCCTGAATCTCTAATCGAACGTTTAACTGGTCGTTACATTTGTCGTAATTGTGGAGCTACATATCACAAAATCTTCAACCCCACAAAGGTTGAAGGAACATGTGATCGCTGTGGGCAACATGAATTTTATCAACGTGAAGATGACAAACTTGAAACGGTTAAAAATCGTTTAGAAGTTAACATCAAAATGAATACACCGTTATTAGATTTTTACGAACAACGTCATCTATTGTATACAGTAGATGGTAACCGCGATATTGAAGATGTATTTGCAGATATTGAAACGATTTTAAACAATCTCAAGTAATCTGAGTATTCCGCTGCAAAGTAATTGTGCCGGAGTGGCTAACTTGCATCTGAGATAGCGGTATGATAGAATAATTCCGGTTTATCTTTTCAGGAGGATATTTGTAATAATATCCTGATAAGAACGGGTGAGAGTGTCTAATTCTCGCCATTTTTACATGTAAAGTTAAAACACGATTTTAAGGAGGTACATTTACGTGGCGAAAGAAGAAGTAATTGAGATTGAGGGTACGGTCCGTGAAACGTTACCCAATGCGACTTTTCGAGTTGTACTTGAAAATGATCATGAAATTTTAGCTCATGTCTCTGGTAAAATTCGTAAGAATTATATTCGTATTTTACCTGGTGATAAAGTGACGGTTGAAATGTCTCCTTACGATTTAAGTAAGGGTCGTATTACTTATCGCTTTAAATAGATTGTACTTCAAAAACTTTTAGGAGGTATAATTCAATGAAAGTAAGACCATCAGTAAAACCAATGTGTGAACATTGTAAAGTTATCAAGCGCAAAGGTCGAGTTATGATCATTTGTAGCGCAAATCCAAAACATAAACAACGTCAAGGATAATAAAAATTAGGAGGTGTAATTGTTATGGCTCGTATTGCAGGTATTGATATTCCACGTGATAAAAGAATCGTGGTAGCATTAACTTACATTTATGGAATCGGTAATACAACTGCTGCTAAGATCTTGGTAGAAGCAGAAGTATCAGAAGATATTAGAACTCGTGATTTAACAACTGACCAAGAGGATGCAATCCGTAAAGTTGTTGATCAATTTAAAATTGAAGGTGACTTACGTCGCGAAATCAGTTTAAACATTAAACGTCTCCAAGAAATTGGAACGTACCGAGGCATGCGTCATCGTCGTGGTTTACCAGTTCGTGGACAAAACACGAAAAACAACGCTCGTACACGTAAAGGCCCAGCTACATCAATTGCAGGCCGCAAGAAATAATTACTAGATTAAGGAGGTAATACTATTTATGGCAACTAAGAAAGTTTCTCGCAAACGCCGTGTTAAAAAACATATTGAAGCCGGTGTTGCACATATTCATTCTACTTTTAACAATACACTTGTTATGATTACTGATGTTAACGGTAACGCTGTTGCATGGTCATCAGCTGGTGCATTAGGTTTTAGAGGTAGTCGTAAATCTACACCATTCGCAGCACAAATGGCAGCAGAAGCTGCAGCTAAAGGCTCAATGGAAAATGGTATGAAGACTGTTGAAGTAGCAGTTAAAGGACCTGGTTCTGGCCGTGAAGCCGCAATCCGTGCTTTACAAACTACTGGTCTTGAAGTAACAGCAATTCGCGATGTTACTCCAGTGCCTCATAATGGATGTCGTCCTCCAAAACGCCGTCGTGTTTAACGTGGATTAATATTCATTACGGAGTTGAACTTCATAATGTTTTCACTAGATTACACGTTACGTTTTGAAAGGGGTAAAGATAAGAATGATTGAATTTGAAAAACCAAATATTCATAAGATAGATGAAAGTCCTAACTATGGTAAATTTGTTGTAGAACCACTTGAACGCGGTTATGGTACGACATTAGGTAATTCACTTCGTCGGATTCTATTATCTTCCTTACCAGGCGCATCTATTACTAATATTCAAATTGATGGTGTTTTACATGAGTTTTCAACTATTGAAGGCGTATTGGAAGATGTTACTCAAATTATCTTGAATATTAAGAAAGTTGCTTTGAAGTTAGCTGCTGATGAAGACCAATCCATCGAAATTGATGTGAAAGGTCCCGCAGAGGTTACTGCCGGTGACATCATTGTAAACAGTGATGTTGAAGTATTAAATCCCGACTTGTACATTTGTACAGTCGCAGAAGGTGCATCTTTTCATGTTCGCATGAACGCTAGCAATGGTCGTGGATACGTATCTGCTGATCAAAACAAAGCGGAAGATATGCCAATTGGCGTATTACCAATTGACTCCATTTATACCCCAATCGAACGTGTGAACTACCAAGTAGAAAAAACACGTGTTGGTCAAAAAGATGATTATGACAAATTGACACTTGATGTTTGGACTAATGGTTCAATTACACCAAGCGAAGCCATTAGTTTGTCGGCTAAAATTTTAACTGAGCATTTGACTTTATTTGTTGATTTAACCGATGAAGCTAAAAATGCTGAAATTATGGTTGAAAAAGAAGAAACACATAAAGAAAAAATGCTCGAAATGACGATTGAAGAACTTGATTTATCAGTTCGTTCATACAATTGTTTGAAACGTGCTGGAATCAACACGGTTCAAGAATTAACGAATAAATCCGAAGCTGACATGATGAAAGTCCGTAACTTGGGCCGTAAATCATTGGAAGAAGTTAAAGCTAAATTAGCTGCGCTTGATTTATCATTACGTCATGATGACTAATATTATATAGAGGGAGGGAAACTATTCATGAGTTACCGCAAATTAGGACGTACAAGTTCTCAACGTAAAGCAATGTTACGTGATTTAACAACAAGTCTTATTATCAACGAACGAATTGTGACTACTGAAGCTCGCGCTAAAGAAGTACGCAAATCTGCCGATAAAATGATTTCTTTAGGTAAACGTGGTGATTTAGCTTCACGTCGTCGTGCTGCTGCTTTCGTAAGAAACACAGTTGCTGACGTGAAAGAAGATGGTGACGATGTCACTGTTCAATCAGCATTACAAAAATTATTTTCTGATGTAGCTCCTCGTTACGCTGAACGTAATGGTGGATACACTAGAACTATGAAAACAATGCCTCGTCGTGGCGATGCCGCACAAATGGTTATTATTGAATTAGTATAATTCGTTAACAGATAATTTTTCACTTTGATTGATGATTAAAAACAAACGTTATGATGATGGAGTAATCTTAGTCTAGTTTGAAGGTTCTTCACATTTGTGATTTGCCGGTCATCCTTCATAGTGATTTTTTATTGTCTAATGAGGTCTGAAAAAAGGGTTCTGAACACATTTTAATAATGTGTTCAGAACCCTTTTTTTATGTGCTAAAACCTAGTATGATAATAGTATTCTTAATCTGTTTAGGGGGTAATGTGATGGCACAAAGTTCAATACAACTTTACCGTTATGATAGTAAATATTTATCGGAAATAACGACATTATTCAACCAAACAATTCAAGAGATTAACCGACAAGATTATTCACAACTAGAAATTAATGAGTGGGTGCAGAATAATCCAGATCTGAGTGCATGGCATAAACGATTAAGTGAATCATTTACGCTACTTGCCATCAAAGATTTAAAGGTCATAGGATTTGGTAACCTTGAAGTAACAGGACATATTGATATGCTGTACGTAGAGAGTTCTATGATTCGACAGCATATCGGAGCGCTTATTTTAACAGAATTAACAAATTACCAAAGGAATGAATTACAAATAAATGTACAAACGGTAGAGGCTTCAATAACTGCTGTCTCTTTTTTTGAACATTATGGGTTTAAAATTATAAAAAGATAAGATAATTATCGACATCAACAAAATCTAGTTAATTATCAAATGGTGAGAGAAATTTAGCTTAAAATGCAGTTCTTAGCGCAATATAAAAAGGTGTGACTAAATGGCTGTTTATTGTTAATTAAGAGCTTAAAAGTACAAAAAATGCATTTTAGATGTATGTTGTATAGATAGGACAACTATAAAGAGTAAAAGTATAAATACACTGAGTTCATTTTGGCCTGTGATATAATGCAAAACGTAAGTTATCTTGTGAATTGTGAGGACAGTAACAATGACTGAATTAATTAAAGTTGATCATTTAAATTATCAATATGAAGCACAAAAAGAAATGAGTGAAATGGCACTTAAAGATGTGTCCTTTACGATTGAAAAAGGTGACTGGGTTGCAATTATTGGTCATAACGGTAGTGGGAAAAGTACATTATCTAAAAATATTAATGGCTTGCTAGCACCTCAATCAGGTGAAATCACAGTAGATGGCCTTATTTTATCACCAGAAACGGTCTGGGATATTCGTCGTAAGATTGGCATCGTTTTTCAAAACCCAGATAACCAGTTTGTGGGAGCAACTGTTGAAGATGACGTTGCATTTGGACTTGAAAACAATGGAATAGAACGTAAAGAAATGCAAGAACGAGTCAGAGACGCGCTTGAACGTGTAGATATGTGGGAGTTTGCGGCCAAGGAACCTGCTAGACTATCTGGGGGACAGAAACAACGTGTCGCAATCGCTGGAATTGTCGCTCTAAGGCCAGAAGTTATCATCTTGGATGAATCAACTAGCATGTTGGATCCAGAAGGTCGTGACGAAGTTTTGAGCCTAATACATCAACTCAAAGAAGAACGTGGGCTAACAATTATTTCAATCACGCATGATATTAATGAAGCGGCAAGTGCTGACAAAATTATGGTTATGGACAAAGGCGAGCTGGTAAAAGAAGGCACACCTGCTGAAATTTTTGCACTTGGTGAACAATTAGTAGATATGGGATTAGATATTCCATATCCAGAACGCTTAAAAGTCGCGCTTAAAAAACGTCATTTTGACATTCCGGACGACTATATGACAGAGGAAGGTATGGTAGATTGGTTATGGCAATTAAATTCAACGAAGTAGCCTTTACCTACCAAAAAGGGACACCTTTTGAAAGTCGGGCGCTACATAATATCAATCTTGAAATTGAGGACGGCTCATTTACAGCAATTGTTGGACATACAGGTTCTGGTAAATCGACCCTATTGCAACATTTAAATGGCCTATTAAAACCAACTGAAGGTAAAATTACAATTGGGAATCAAATCATTACACCAGAAACGGCCAATAAAACGTTAAACGATTTACGAAAACAAGTTGGCATCGTTTTTCAATTTCCAGAAGCACAATTGTTTGAAGAAACGGTTATTAAAGATGTGGCATTTGCGCCAAAAAACTTTGGTAAAACAGATGAAGAAGCTGAGAAAATAGCGACAAAAATGTTGAAGTTAGTTGGATTACCAGAGAATATCTATCAGCAATCACCATTTGACCTCTCTGGTGGTCAAATGCGTCGCGTAGCAATCGCTGGAATTCTGGCTATGGAACCTAAAATCTTGGTTTTAGACGAACCCACAGCAGGATTAGATCCTAAAGGTCGCGTTGATATGATGGCAATGTTCGAAGAACTTCATCGTGAACAAAATTTGACGATTATTCTCGTAACGCATCAGATGGATGATGTGGCAAATTATGCGAATCACGCTATTATCATGTCAAAAGGAACGATTATTAAATCGGGCACACCAAGAGAAGTTTTTGCTGATCCAGAGTTCTTATTAAGTAACCATTTGAACGTGCCAACAACAACGTTATTTTCAAAAAAATTAATTGAAAAAGGCTTTGAATTCAAGGAGATGCCTTTAACAGAGAATGAATTAGCCGACGACCTCGTCACGCTGCTAAGCCAAAATGGAGGTCATGACGCTAATGAATAAGTTGATTTTTGGACGTTACATAGCGGGTGATTCACTCGTTCACCGCATGGATCCGCGTGCTAAATTAGTTTTGAGTTTTTATTTTGTTGGAATAATCTTTATGGCAAATAATTGGCAAAGTTTTTCTATGCTTTTAGTTTTTACGTTAGGATGTATTTTAGCGTCAAAAATTAATATGAGTTTCTTTTTAAAAGGTGTCCGGCCATTAATTTGGCTGATTATCTTTACGGTTGCTTTGCAAATGCTATTTTCAAGTGGTGGCCAAATGTACTGGCATTGGGGGATTTTTAAAATTTCTCAATTTGGTGTGACAAATGGATTATATATTTTTTGCCGATTTATTTTAATTATTTTTATGTCAACATTATTGACGTTGTCAACGGCACCACTCCAACTAGCAGATGCGATTGAATCTTTATTAAAACCACTTAAAGCAATCAAATTTCCAGTTTATGAAATTGCGTTAATGTTATCAATCGCGTTACGTTTTGTCCCTACATTAATGGATGAGACAGAAAAAATTATGAACGCTCAACGAGCTCGAGGTGTGAACTTTGGTCAAGGGTCGCTAATTAAACAAATGCAATCAATTATCCCGTTGTTAATTCCGCTATTTGTAAGTTCGTTCAATCGTGCCGAAGATTTAGCGATTGCCATGGAATCTCGTGGTTACCAGGGTGGAGAAGGTCGAACAAAGTATCGTATTTTAAAATGGCGGACGGCTGATACGTTAGCTTTTGTTTTATTCGCTATCGTTACCGTTGCATTAGTCTACCTCAAAAATTAAGGATGAATAAATATGTCAGTACGTTTTAAAATTACCGTTGCTTATGATGGCGCAGCTTTTGCAGGGTTTCAGAGGCAGCCAAACCAACGGACGGTTGAATCTGTCTTAGAAAAAGCAGTAACAATTATGAGTAAATCAGAAGTACCAGTTAGAATTTATGGTTCAGGCCGAACAGATGCTGGCGTTCATGCCTTAGGACAGGTTTTTCATTTTGACTTCATGCATGAAATTCCGGAAACTAGCATGATGAGAGCATTGAACAGTTTATTGCCACTGGATGTTCAAGTTAAAAAAGCCGAACTTGTCAGTGATGATTTTCATTCACGCTATAGTACGCATGGTAAACGATATATGTATCGTGTTTCTCAAGGTGAATTTACCGACCCATTTAAACGCTTCTACACGGGTCATTATAAATACAAGATAGATATCGCCAAAATTGAAGAAGCATTACCTGATTTAGTTGGCGAACATGATTTTTCTAGTTTCGTGGCGGCAGGTAGCCAGGTTACAGATCACGTTCGGACGATTTATGAGGCAACCGTGAGAGAAGATAAAGAAAACCATGAAATTATTTTTGAATTTTATGGAAATGGCTTTCTGTACAATATGGTCCGAATTTTAGTCGCTACACTCCTAGAAATAGGGAACGGCCGGCGTCCGGTTCATGATATTTTACGGTTATATGAAGTAAAGGATCGACAACAAGCTCGAGAAACAGCTCCGGCGAGTGGATTATATTTAAAAAAGGTTTATTATCCGGACGAATTAGGGTAATATAGAAGTTATTGACAATATGAATACTAAGGCAATTTTAAATCTGAAAAGGTGTTATTTATTTGTGGGATGCCCATAAATTAGATTGACAAATTGACTTTTAATAGTTAATATTATAAATGGTATTGTTTGCCCCACTGATAGGCCCCGGAAACTTATTTGAGTGTCAAACAAACAACATGAAAAAACGGAGGAAACAATCGTGCGTACAACTTATTTAGCAAAAAAAGGCGAAATAGAACGTAAATGGTATGTTATTGATGCAACTGATATTTCTTTAGGTCGCTTATCAACTGTCGTTGCTTCTATCTTACGCGGTAAAAACAAACCAACATTCACACCTAATGTGGATACTGGTGATAACGTTATTGTTATCAATGCAGAAAAGGTTGGTTTAACTGGTCACAAAGCTGACAGAAAATTATACCAACATCATACAGATCATCCAGGTGGTTTAAAAACTCGTACTGCTGGTGATTTCCGTGCCAACGATCCTGAAAAATTGATTGCTTTCTCTGTTAAAGGTATGCTTCCAAAAGGTACTCTTGGTAAAGAACAAGCATTGAAATTACACGTATATCGTGGTGCAGAACATGATCAACAAGCACAACAACCAGAAACTTTAGATATTACAAACTTAATTTAAGGAGGCAATTGAAATGGCTCAAGTCGTATATTCAGGAACAGGTCGTCGTAAAAACTCAGTAGCTCGCGTACGTTTAGTACCAGGTACTGGTAAAATTACTATCAACAACAAAGCAATTGAAGATTACATTCCATTTGCTAACTTACGTGAAGTAGTCTTACAACCATTTAACGCTACAGAAACATTAGGTAGTTATGATGTTTTAGTTAACGCTAATGGTGGTGGCTTCTCAGGTCAAGCTGGCGCAGTTCGCCATGGTATTGCTCGCGCATTACTTACAGTAGATCCAGATTTCCGTGCAGCTCTTAAATCTGCAGGATTACTTACTCGTGATCCTCGTATGAAAGAACGTAAGAAACCAGGTCTTAAGAAAGCTCGTAAAGCAAGCCAATTCTCAAAACGTTAATATATATTTATATCGATATTTTGAAGCACTTCACAAAGCAATTTGTGAGGTGTTTTTTTTGGTATATTGCAGTTGTCACTGGTGAATATTTTTGGTTCTATTGCAACTATTGTTGGTGAATATATTATGGAGGGTGTTGTCACTTTGTGACAACGCCTTTTTTATGTACATAATCCTCATTACAAAGAAAATGTGTTTCCTAAAATTACTGAAATCGTAGGCATTACGTTTAATATGTTTCAATTCATTGTTAGTTTCTTAAAGTTGGCCACTAGAATAACGTAGTAGCCTAATAGAGATGCCCGCCATCCGTAGCTAACAATTTGATTATGTTGAGAACTCTGCAGGGGTGTCAGGCATTTTTGAAGGTAATCTAAAGTACCATAAACTCCGATGACTGCTGGATTAAGGAGTGCTTTCAGCAAATTTCATATTTAGTAAAACCTTAGTATTATTTGTCATAGGAGACTCTTTTTAGTGTCATACAAAAAAATCTGTTGCCAGTGATAGATTTTTCTATCACTGGCAACAGATATTGTAGACCTTCTATTTATATATATATTAACTTTGGCTGTAAACCGCGGTCACTGAGTTACTACTTGACCAAACAACAATCAGATTCTGCTTGTTCGTTTCTTCACCAGTATTAACACCATATTCGTGACTAGTCCCTTTGGGATAGAACATGACGGACCAATTAATAGAAACATCACTTGCATTACTTAAGCTGGCGGTTAAGATATTATTAGCAACTTCAAATTTCGTCGCATGCAGCCCATTCTGATCTTTTAAGCCAGCTTTATTTAATGTAAACGAAGATGATGACACTAGACTATCTTTAGTAATATTTAACGGCTGAACATCATCAAGTGGTAAGTCGCGTCCCCGTGCTTCTAACTTCACAATTTGCCACTGACCGACGATACTGCTGTAATCACTGACTTGAATTTGATCTAAATTCATCTGTTTTGGTTGATTTACTTCTTTGGCAGGCGTCTTTTTAATCGTATTTACTTTTTTTGACGACTGCGCTTTTTTCTTATCTGACACGGATTCTTTTTTTGGTTGATTTACTTCTTTAGTATGCGTCTTTTTAGTTGTATCTGCTTTTTTTGACGACTGCGCCTTTTTCTTATCTGACACGGATACTTGTTTTGGCTGACTTGTTTGCTCAGACTGTGACTTTTGTTGCCCACACGCTGTTAATAAAGCAACCATTACGATACTAGTCATTACAAGTAAAGGCTTCTTCATCTCAATTCCTCCTTACAATAACGAATTAGTGTTTACGACGGCGCGTTCCTGCAAGTCCAAAGAGACTAACGGCACCAACAAGAGCTGCACCAATCACTGAAACGACTGACGAATTAGTTTCGTCAGTTTGTGGTAATACCGAAGCACCTAATATTTTAGCGTTATTGATTTCTGAATGATCAGCAGCTTTAAGACGTGATGTTGATGTATTATTGCTTGGTGCAACAATACCATTGTTGTCAGTCGTGTCTTTAGCTGTTTCACTACCTTTAGCAACAACAGAACCAGTTACGTTACCTTTATCTGAACCATTGTCTGAACCTGTTACATGACCAGTATGTGAACCAGAATCGTTATCAGTACCAGTTGATGGTTTGTCAACATTGTTCAAAGCATCTTCGATGTCTTTTTCATGTTGTAATTTAGCTAATGCAGCTTGTGCATCGTCTAAAGCTTTCTTAGATGCATCAGCGATTGCTTGTAACTTCGCATATTGTGCATCGTCAGCAACGGAAGCAGCTTGTGCATCTTCGGCAGCTTTAACAGCCTCGTCGTATGCTTTTTTAGCAGCTTCAACAGCTTTTGTTGCGTCAACTAAGTTAGCTTCAGCATTCTTTAAGTCATCTAAATGATTTGTTTTTTCGCCAAGTGCGTCTTGACCAGCTTTTAAAGCTGCTTGAGCGGCACTTAATTTAGCAGTTGCATCTTTTAATGCAGTTTTAGCAGTAACTAATTTAGCATTAGCTGCGTCTAAAGTCATGTGTTTTTGAGCTTGTGTTGTTTTAGTTGTAGCTAAGGCAGCTTGTGCATCTTTTAAAGCTTGTTGTTTTTGAGGCATTGATGCATTTAAATCATCAACAACTGTTTGTGCATTTTTAACAGCTACAGTAGCAGTTTTAACATCGTTTTGTGCTTTAGTTAAGGCTGTGTGTGCTGTTGCTTGTTTTGTTTTAGCAGTTGCTAAAGCAGTTTTAGCTGTAGCTAAGGCTTGGTTAGCTTTAACTGTTTGTGATTTAGCTGCTGCAAGAGCTGCATCAGCAGTTTTTGAAGTTGCTGTTTTAGCAGTAACGTCGCTTGCTAATTTATCAATTTGAGCTTGACTGACAGTTCCAGATTCAACAGGTGTAGTGCTAAATTTAGAAGCGTCGTTAACATCATAGTCATCAACAAAGTTAAAGAAACTTGTTAAGAAGATATTACCGTTAGATTGTTTAAATTGACCGAAGCCAAGACCGAACCATGTGTTATTGGCAGGTGTATATGTTGCCATAATGCCAGCAACACTTACGGCATGGCCCCATTCACCCCCATTGAATAAGAAGGCATTCATTGAATCATAGATAGATTTCTTGAAAGCATCAAGACTAAGATTCCAACCATTTTCAGATGATTTATCGAAGATAGTATTCATATCTTGTTGTGTTAAGTATGTTAATCCCATACCGTTAGCAATGCTGTTGTTTAATGCATTGTCATGACCATCATCAGGATCGTTATTCTTAGATGTATAAGCATCGCCGATTGATTGACCTAATTTTTTAGAACCTTCTGAGACTTCAACTTGTGTGCTACCAAAACGGTCACGCACTTCATTTAATAATTGTTTAGCATATTCATTTAAGTCATCAAGATATTTGTTTAAATCTGATTGGTTGTTAATATGAACAGTTTTATCTTGGTCATTTGAAATGTAGCCGCCATTTAATGCCCATTCTTTTTCAGTTGCAGCTGTTAAACTGTCAATGACATCTTGATAATTAGCGTCAGCTGATGAAGCATCTGAATAAGCCTTTAAGGCATTAATGTAGTCTTGGCTTAAGTTGATGTGATTTTGGTTAGCTTGATGATTACCTTGTTGTTTCTTAGCATCATCTAATGCTTTTTGAGCAGTATCTTTAGCTTTTTGAGCAGCGTCAGCTTTAGCTTTAGCATCATTTTGTTGTTTGTTAGCATCAGTTACGCCAGTTTGAGCGTTATTAACATTGTTTTGTGCGTCAGCAATATTCTTGTCAGCTTGGTCAGCACCTTTTTGAGCATTGTCTTCAGTTGTTTGAGCTTGATCCAAGTTATCTTTGGCATTGCTTAAATTCTTGTCGGCTTCGGCTGAACCTTTGCCATCAAGGTTATTTTGAGCATTATCAACGTTTTCTTGAGCTTTATCAGCATCTTTATCAGATTGGTCAGCACCTTTTTGGGCTTCATCAACGCCAGTTTGAGCATTATCGACATCTGTTTTACCTTTATCAACATCTGTTTTAGCGTTATCAACGTCTTGACCTAATTGGTTATTTGTTTTGTCTTGTTCGTCAACTGCATCTTGAGCGTTATTGATAGATTCATCAGTTGCGTTATCAGCAGTATTTTGCGCATTTTGTTGATTATCAACAGCACTGTTTAAATCTTCTTGTGATTGATTAGCATTTTCTTCAGTTTGACCAGCATTGTCTTTAGAAGCATCGGCTGTGTCTTTAGAAGTATCAGCAGCACTTTGATCTTTGTCAGCTGTATCTTTGGCATTATCAACGTCAGTTTGAGCGTCTTTAATATCGTCATCTAATTTTTGACTGTTAGATTGAACTGTTTGAGTATGAGTTGTTTCAGTTGAGTCGGGTGTAGTTGTTGCAGCGTTTGCCGTTGTTGTAGCACCAACGACAGTAACTCCAGCGATTAATGCACTTGATAATAAAGTAATGTTTGATTTTTTCATAATATAAAATATCCTCCCAATAAATTAATAATTATTTAGCAACCTGTTCAAATTTTAACCCCTCTAATAAAAATCCGAAGCCCATCATTTGTGAACCAGTTACGGAATTAAGTGTAAATGTTTTTTTATCTTTGTCTAAACTAGCTTTCATTGTATAATCATCAAATTTCATGGTAAGTTTACCGTCTTCAATTTCATAAGTACCTTGGTCTGACTTTTTATCAGTTTCAACTTTAGTCACAGTGTTTCCTTTAAACTTCAACTCAAATTTGGAACCACCCATGTCGGAAATATAGCTTCCATCCATCTTATTTGAATTGCCCATCATAAACATAGCCACAATAATAACTATAGCTACTATACTGACACCGGTAATAATATTTGCTTTTTTTGACATTTTTTCTCCATTTTTATAAATTTAATATAATAAATCTTATTTTCTGAACGAATTAAATGCACTGACGGTTGAGGACATAGCTGCCAAGCGTGCATTTGAGGCAATATCTTGTTGTAAGCCTCTCATTTCTTCCTGCATTGAAAGTTGAGTTTCTTGGAATTGTTGTGTTTCTAAAATGTTAAAGGCTTCTTGCAAATCACGTGCCCGAGTTTCATCAATTAATTTCCAAAGACGAAAAATATCGAAATAGTTGTAGAATTTCTCTGGGAATCCTTGCTTGCCTGCAATATAATCTTCATTTGCCATTTCAGCGTCCAAGTCTGCTAAGGCTTGTGTTTTAGATTCATTACCCGGCATAATATAAACAAAATATTTAAAAGCAAATAGCGCGATAACAGCAATGATGAATGGCATCGCCGCACTTGTCTGACTAGTAATCATAAAAAGAACAATTAAAACGACTAATGCGATGATTATTCCTCGAAATTTTTTCTTACCTTTTTCAATCTTAGCCTCTGCTTCACGAATTTGTTGTTGGATAACTGCAGCTCCCGCTGTAACACTTCTTTTTGCCATTAAAAAATCTAAAAGTTCTTCTTTATTCATAATTTTCTCCCTTTTCTTTGAACGAATTATTAACCAACCTTTACCAAACGATCCCTATAAAATCTCCTCCCCCAAAAAAGTAATTTATATCTTGCACTATCTTCACATGATATATTTTATCTCAAAAATATACTCAATACTACCTTTTTATGTAACTTTATAGGTATACTGAGAGCTTTGAAAGTGTGCGCACTTAATTTATCATTAAACATATGGATAAATAGGAGCGATTTATGATTATACTTGTGGGCACTTTCATTCGGAAAAAGCGAAAAGAATTAGGACTTACAATTGAAGAATTGGCAGAAATGGCGGACGTATCCGCCAGCTATTTGGCTCGACTCGAAAGAGGACAATTAGACGATACGAGTACAAGAAAGTTGGAACTAGTTCTGAATGCCTTACAATTAAATTTGGCTGATATATTAATGAGTAATGATTTTAACGACATTTATACGCCCGAATTAATTAACAGATTGAAAAGCATGACCACAGATGATAGAATGCGTATCTCTAAAGCGTTACTGGAAATCTTGAAATAGAAATTGATTAGACATATATTAAATGGGTAGAGAGTGTGTAAAGCATAAAAAAAGACACCATTAATGGTGTCTTGACTAGTCTATTTTATGGTGTTAATTTTATCTCGTATTATGGATTTTATTCAATGTTGTTCCTTTTTCAATATTGTAAAGTATTGATACAAGTGGATTCAAATAGATAAGATTCCATGAAGTATTAATCGATAATTCTCAAAACGCTAATATATATTTATATCGATATTTTGAAGCACTTCACAAAGCAATTTGTGAGGTGTTTTTTTGTATGGATTTTAAGTGTATAAAATATTCTAGTTCGGAATCTACGAAAATTTCTAAATTCAAAACCAACGCGTTTAATGACCTTAATTTTATTGTTTATTCCTTCTAAAGGACCGTTAGTATAATAATAGCCAAAATTATTTTTAATCTCAGAATGGTGACAAAGCAACGTTTCAATACTTTTAAGCATTTCTTCAGAACACCTTTCGGTGTTTCTAACTGTAAAATCATAAGATTTCCAGTCCTTCAACCGAATGGTTGATCTTATTTGGTTCATGAGTTCATATGATTTATTTAGTTCAGGATGAATCGCTAATAAATGATCAACGACATTTGTTTCTGTTGTTAGGTATGGGAAATAAGTCCATTTCTTGAAATTTTTAAAATCTAAGGTTTCAGAAGGTTTTAACAGGAGCTTCCAGTAACGTTTTAGTGCTTTGTAGTCTTGTGATGATTTTGAAAGTTCTTTCATCAGTCTAATTCTAGTTTTAGTGAATCCACGATTCACTGAATTGATAATATGAAAGGTATCTATGATGACAATCGCGTTAGGAAAGACTTCTTTGGCTAGTTTAGGATAGGTATAATTCATATCAGTTACGATAATTTTCACGTTTTTTCTAGCTGCAGCTGAGTAACGATAAAAATAACGTTCTATTTGATAGAATCTTCTAAAAGATAAAAGTTTGATTAATTCATGGTTACTAGCATCCATAAATTCAAAACTCATGGCATCTGTAGCTGATTTGGTACTCTTGACTTCGTCAAGTAGGAGTACTTTAGGTAAAAATTTATAATTAGGTTTAAAATCACGTTCAAAGGTCATTAAAATACGACCTACAAAGGAATCAGGATTCGAAATTTCATTAGCAATATGAGTTAAAGAAACGGATTCCGCTAATTTAGTTAAACAGAGCTGTTTAGATAGATTGGAAATCGTACAATTTTTAGGAACCACACTTGTTTGGACAAGGAAGTATGACTGCCGCTCATGACAGCTAAAGTATCTTCGTTTGAGTGATAAAATGATACATTTACCAAAAAATTTAGGGTAGCGTATGGGTGTTTGACGCCAACTATACCTGATAATCTGTCCTTCGTTTTTAATATCACAATTTGGACAATCCCTTCGGCTGGTAATCAAGAACACGGTTAAATCGAGTGACACCGTCATTAGAAGACTGATAATCAACAATCGTTAGACTACTGTCTTTTATTTTAAGCCAAAATTTAGTATGATTAGGCATGCGGAGAGTTCCATCTTTCTTATTAATTCATCTGTGGTGGTTGAGGGATAATGAACATGGATGAACTCGTAACCAAAAGTCTTATGACTTTTGGCTTTTTTTTGTTATTATACAAAAAAACTGTCATCAGTAATAGTTTTTACACTAGTCCCAACAACAGATAGTACAGAGCCTTTTTATTGTATTTAAAATTTAAAGATATTTCCTTCTATTTGGAATATTCGTTGGGTTTTGGGAGCAACTACTGATAATAACCTAGCTAAAACACAAAGAAAAGTAAAGGGTATATAAACGATTTCTCCTCCCTTTACATTTTTTCATTTTTGCAGAAGGATTAATACAGCAATCGATACTGAAACTTACTGCAAAAATCAATTAAAAGGCCCAAAGGAAGAAGTTAATCAATTTTACACAAAATAAAAATGAGATTACCGTATTTTCACTTAAATCTAATTTTTTTTATTGTCTCAATTTTATAATGCTTTTTGACAACCTCCAAAAGAAAACATATACTTAATTATGAAAACGCTTTTATATAAAACGGAGGCAAACAGATGACACCAGAAATTGAATGGCTAGATACACCAACCGTTTTTCGTGTTGGACAGGTACCAGCTCACAGTGATCATAAGTACTATGCAACTCAAGCAGAAATGTTACAACAAAAAAGTTCATTTGAACAATCTTTGAATGGAACTTGGAAATTTAGTTACAGCACTAATGCAGCAAGTCGACCAAAAAATTTCTATCAGACTGACTTTGATGCAGAACAATTTGACACAATTCCAGTACCACAGCATATTGAATTATCAGGATATGAGCAATTACATTATATTAATACGATGTATCCTTGGGAAGGACATGAATATAGACGACCTGCTTTTTCAGATACTGATTTAAATCAGTATGCTGGAATGTTTAGTGATGCAGAATATAATCCAGTAGGTTCATATTTAAACCATTTTGACTTGGAACCAACTCTTCAAAATAAACGCGTTATTATCCGTTTTGAAGGTGTTGAACAGGCAATGTACGTCTGGTTGAATGGACATTTTCTAGGATACGCAGAAGATAGTTTTACACCAAGCGAATTTGACCTGACACCTTATTTAAAAGATAAGGATAATTGTTTGGCAGTTGAAGTGCATAAACGAAGTTCTGCAGCCTTCATTGAAGACCAAGACTTTTTCCGTTTCTTCGGAATTTTTCGTGATGTGACACTGTTAGCACAACCTGCAACACATTTAGATGATTTTTGGGTGATTCCTGATTACGATAGTGGACAAAAAACAGGACAAGTAGATTTACAACTTCATTTTAGTGGGGCAGAACAACGTGTCCGTGTCACATTCAAAGACCAAGATGCGGTGTTATTTAGCGATGAATTAATGAGTGGGTCAGATGTCGAAAAACACTACAATTTAGCACAACCAGTGACTGCTTGGCAGAATGACCGGCCTTATTTATATACATTACAATTAGAAATTTTAGATGCTGATGGGCAATTAATTGAAATTATCCAACAACCAGTTGGTTTTCGCAAAATTGAAATTAAGAATCGCGTGATGTTATTAAATGGTGAACGATTAATTATCAATGGTGTTAATCGTCATGAGTGGAACCCTAAATCAGGAAGAACCATTTCAGATAATGATGAAGCTTGGGATGTTGACTGTATGCAACGTAACAATATTAACGCAGTTCGGACGTCACATTATCCAGATCGATTATCTTTTTACAATCGTTGTGATCAGGCTGGTATTTATATGATGGCTGAAACCAACTTAGAATCACATGGTTCTTGGCAGAAAATGGGTGAAGTTGAGCCTTCTTGGAATGTGCCCGGCTCATCGGATCAATGGGAAGCAGCCGTTTTAGACCGCGCTAAAAGTAATTTTGAGTTATTTAAAAATCATCCCTCAGTTTTATTTTGGTCATTGGGTAACGAATCATACGCCGGCAGTGTCTTAGCGAAAATGAATGAGTACTATAAACAAAAAGATTCGACACGTTTAGTTCATTATGAAGGTGTTTTCCGTGCGCCTGAATACAAAGATGTCATTTCAGATGTTGAAAGTCGGATGTATGCAACACCAGCCGAAATTAAAGACTATCTAGAAAATTCACCACAAAAACCATTTATCTTGTGTGAGTATATGCATGATATGGGTAATTCATTGGGCGGGATGAAATCATATATTGATTTATTACAACAATATGAATCCTATCAAGGTGGTTTCATCTGGGACTTTATCGATCAAGCATTGTTAGTTGAAGATCCCGTCACAGGTCAAAATGAGTTGCGTTATGGTGGCGATTTTGATGATCGACCATCTGATTATGCATTTTCGGGTGATGGACTCGTTTTTGCCACACGTAATGAAAAACCAGCAATGCAGGAGGTAAAATACTATTATGGCACAGATAAATAAGCAGTTAACTGTCATTTACGGAGATGTCACACTCGGTTTAAAAGGAAATGATTTTCATTATATTTTCTCCTATCAAACGGGTGGCCCAGAATCTTTTAGAATTCAAGGTAAAGAGTGGCTTTATCGCTCACCAAAACCGACTTTTTGGCGTGCAACAACGGATAACGATCAGGGGAGTCAGTTTCCAGTAAAGTCAGGGATGTGGTTGGCCGCTGATCAATTCAGTAATTGTCAATCAGTTAAAGTTGCTATTAATGGTAAACCAATTGCGTTACCGATTGCACCAGAAAATAATCGTTACACTAACCATGAAGTCGCTGAAAAAGTGGCTATAAGTTATATCTATAACACACTGACTGTGCCGCAAACGCAAGTGACGGTCACTTATACTGTTGAAGCAACCGGAAAAATGAATGTTGCAGTTTCATACCAAGGAAAAGCTGGATTACCCTCATTACCTGTTTTTGGGTTGCGATTTATTATGCCCACACCAGCGACTCGTTTTTGTTACCAAGGATTATCAGGAGAAACTTATCCAGATAGAATGGCCGGAGGAATTCCAGGCCGATATGAAGTTCAAGGGTTACCAGTGACACCATACTTAGTTCCGCAAGATTGTGGTGTGCATATGCAAAATGATTGGGTAACTGTTTATCGACAGTCTGTTCTGGATAATCGTATGCAACAGGCTTCTGAAACGGGTTTAACATTCAGTGCGGTTGATCAACCAATTGCGTTTAGTTGTTTACCTTATACAGCTGAAGAATTAGAAAATGCGACACATCATAGCGAATTACCAGCGGAACATCGTACCGTTTTATCGATTCTAGGCGCCGTTCGAGGTGTTGGTGGTATTGATAGTTGGGGTAGTGATGTTGAGGATGACTATCAAATTGATGCGATGAAGGATATTGCTTACCAATTTAATATCACATTTGATTAATTTGCCTATCTACCATAACTATAGTAGACTGTAAATAATTAATAAACAGGGAGTGTGAAGTGCATTGGTAAATACAAATCGTTAATCGAATAACTGTCGACTAAACAAGGGACGAAGTGTGTCTTTTTATGCATGTTGACTATTCAAACGGTTTGCAATATCAATTCTTTTTCACATCTGAAAGAACCACTTTTTTTGATGGATAACGATTGAAGAGCATATAACTGTATGCTCTTTTTTTGTAGAATCAAATGGATAGTTTAGCGGTCGACCTCACAAAGAAATGAGGTAATTACTATAGGAACAATACAAATTAAACAATTAAGTTTTCAATATGATGGACAATTAGCACCAATTTTTAAAAATGTTGATTTACAATTAGATGCCAGCTGGAAGTTAGGTCTAATTGGTAGAAATGGTCGCGGAAAAACGACTTTATTTAGAATTTTACAAAATCAATTACAGTACCAAGGAAAGATTAGAACAGATTTAGAATTTCAGTATTTTCCTCAAACAGTTGTTAAACCAGAAGAGTCAGTGTGGCTGGTTATCAAGAGTATCACAGACTTACAAGACTATGATCAGTGGCAAATTTTAATCGAATTAGATAAACTTGGACTATCTGAAAAATTATTGACGGAACCATTTAATCAATTAAGTCCAGGACAGCAAACTAAGATATTATTAGCCAGCTTATTTGTTGGCGAAGGTAAATTTCAATTAATAGATGAACCGACTAATCATTTAGATGAAAACGGTCGAAAAATTATTTCTGATTATCTAAGACAAAAACAAGGATTTATTTTAATCAGTCATGATCGTTATTTTTTAAATAATATTATTGATCATGTTATTTCAATTGATCGCGCTAAAATCAGTCAATTTAAGGGTAATTATAATACGTGGGCTGACGAAAATACGTCACGAAATAATTGGGAATATAATGAAAAAGAAAAATTACAACATGATATTAAACGATTAGAAGGTGCTTCACGGAAAAAATCGGGTTGGGCTAATCAGACTGAGGCGAAAGTATCTGGTGCGACAGACAGAGGATTTATTAGCCACAAGGCAGCTAAATCTATGAAACGGGTACTAAGTATTAAAAAACGTGCCGATAAAGCAGTAGAAGAGAAAAAATCTTTACTTAAGAATATTGATGTGGCAGATCTTTTAACGTTGAATTTTGAAAAATTAGTGTCAGATAAGACTTTACTAGAGGTAATTGGCTTATCAGCATTTCGTAAACAATTGCCGGTAAATAAACCGGTAGATTTTAAATTAAAGATGGGAGAGCGCGTTATTCTTCAGGGTGAAAATGGTTCTGGTAAATCGAGCGTTATCGCTGCTATACTAGGTCAATTAAAGTATCAAGGGCAATACAAATTTGCAACACCTTTAAAAGTGAGCTGGTTACCGCAAAATTTTGATGGTTTATCTGGTTCTTTACAAGAATTCGCTGCAGAAAAAAATGTTTCTTATTCTTTAATGTTGGATACATTAAGAAAACTTGGTTTTGAACGTTATGAATTTGATAAAGATATCAGTCAAATGAGCATGGGCCAAAAGAGAAAAGTGGCTTTGAGTCGTTCGTTGGTTGAACCAGCAAATATATATATTTGGGATGAGCCACTTAATTATCTAGATGTTATCACGCGTCAACAAATTCAAGATGTTATTCTGGCTTTTCAACCACCGATGTTAATCATTGATCATGATAAAGAATTCGTTGAAAAGGTTGGAACAAAATTCGTTGAGATTGAACATTATTAGTGAATGGTTAATTAAAGGCATCCAATTTATACGTCTATTGATATCAAGATAGTCGTAATGATATACTGTTAAGAGCATAGTTATTTTAACTGTATACTGATTAGCGGGGCATACAGAATTAAAATCGACGTAAGTTGAATAATAAAAGATCAACTTTATTTGAAGGCATGTATTCATAATATGAATCTTTAACTTTGAAAGAAATTGTTAATTAATAGAGCAAGGAGGAAACATTAATGGCTGATAAAGCAAAGACTGATAGAGATAAAATGCTAGAAATTATCAAAAAGAAACAAACTGATGGCGGAAACTTCAATAAGAAGGCTACTGCTAGAAATGATCGTACTAAAATGCGTAAGGGTCCTAAGATTTTTAAATAGAGGTTTAGACTTAGCTCAGATAAATATCTGGGCTATTTTTTTAATCATTAAAATCTAGCATACTTTTACTGAATCAATTCCAATATATCTGCAGTAACTTCTTCAGCTGTAGCAGGACTACCACTACTAATCCATTGCAACATCGTTCGTAGAACGCCACCAAGAATGAACGTTTTTTGAGTATTATTTAGCCGACTGATACTAGGCGTATCTTTAAGAATCTTTTCAAAATAAGTATAAAAAGAATCTTCCAATAAATAAACAATATCATTTTTAATTAGGATATCCATAAATTCAGAATCATTATGCCAATAGTTAAAAGCTAGCTTGAAAATGTTTTTCAAACTAATTTCTGTTTGATTGGACTTGAGTTCGGCGTAAAACTGGTCAAATAAGTAATCGGACCGAGTTAGTAAAATCGCGTCCTTATTTTCAAAATTACGATAGAAAGTCAGCCGGGCAACTCCGGCTTTTTTTGTGATTTCAGTTATTGTGATTTCTTGATAAGATTTTATTTTTAATAAGTCAATTAAAGAATCAATAATCAAATTTTTACTTAATTTTGCTTGGTTATTTTCCGTCATTTTTTATATCTCCTTGAAGTGTAACAAATAACACGATTTTGTATCTTGTAAATCACGCGATAAATGATTAATATAAGTGTAACAAATGTAACACTTATAGCAAGAAAGATAAATGACACTTGAAGTATTTTATATAAAGTCATTAAAGTCGGAAAATTTATTAAACTAATTAAAAGAGGTTATTGAACATGAAAAAAATTTGTATTATATTTGATCATCCCTACACTGCAGACGCTGGATACAATGAATTGCACAATAGGAGTTATTCAGCGGCATTACTAGTTAGTGCTAAAGCAGCGTATGAAAAAGAGGGCTGTATTGTGGACGTAATTGATTTGCATAAAGATGGGTTTGATCCTGTAATGCACCAAGAAGACCTAATATCTTGGCGTAAGAAGATACCAACGGATTCTATGACGGCGAATTATCAAGAACGCCTCATGGCTGCAGATGAGCTTGTCTTTATTTTTCCAATCTGGTGGGAATCTATGCCAGCTATGATGAAGGGATTCTTTGACAAAGTTATTGCTAAAGGGATTCTTTATACAGAGCAGGAAAATAAAAAATTATTTAAAAATGAGATGGTTCATTTAAAGAAAGTTAAAATGGTTACAACTATGTCAACACCAGGTTGGATTTATCGAACTATCTTTGGAAATCCTGTGACTAAAATGGTATTTAGGGGAACATTCCGGAAGATGGGGTTTAACCAGTTGAAATGGTTTAACTTTGCTGCAGTTCAAGGAATGAAACTTGAAAAACGACAACAGTTGTTGAAGAAGTTTGAAAATAATATTGTGAAGTAAGAGGGTTCAACCTGATTGGGTAAATACAATTAGGTTGGCTCTTTTTTAATATCACTAGAACCGAATCTTTTGAATTTAGTTCAGTTAATTTAAGTAGTATAATACAATTGAATTATTAAGGAAGAAAAGGGCGTCAAATAGTGAATGGAGGGGCAAAATGATGACAGAACATGAAAAATTATTGGCAGGTCAAGATTATGATTATCGCGACCCAGAATTACAGGGTATGATTGCGGCGGGTAAAGAATTAGTCACTATAATCAATACGACAACTGACCTAGAGAAAAGAGCAACAGCAATTCACGAGTTGTTAGGGAAATCTGGGGAAGGACTCGTTATTAATGGTCAATTTAATACAGTTTATGGTAAACATATCACTGTTGGTGATGATGTTTTTATTAACGGTAATTGTACATTTCAAGATTCAAACAAAATCACATTAGGAGATCGTGTCATTGTCGCGCCAGACACGAAGTTATATTGTGGTGAACATGCATTAGATGCAACAAAACGTTTTGGAAAAAGACAAGATGGTAGTCGTTATTTAATTACTTATACTAAACCAATTACAATTGGAAACGATGTGTGGATAGGTGGAAATGTCACGATTATTGGTGGCGTTCATATTGGGGATAATGTGATTGTAGCAGCTGGTGCAGTGGTGACAAAAGATGTTCCTGACAATACAGTAGTGGGCGGCGTGCCCGCCAAAGTTATCAAACAATTAGAGCCATTAAAATAAGAAAATTTTTATATTAGGTGAGAGGAATGAGCAGGCTATTTTAGCATTTTTGCCTAGTATTAGATAATCAGCTAAATTAAAGAAACCTAAATTAGGTTGTAGGAGGGAAAAGTTAATGACAAGTATTGATGTTTTTGCACACGTTTTACCACCACATTTTTATAACGAGATGTTAGCTATTCAGCCGAACTTGCCAGAAAAAATGCCATTTATTAAACATCCCATATTGATTGATATTGAACAAAGACGCCTATTACGGAACAGAAATGTCCAACAAGTTATCTCAGCAGTCAACGTGAATCCTGAGGACTACGTAGGGCCAGAACAAGCAGCGGCATTATGCTGGCAAGCTAATAACGAAATAATTGAAATGGTTCAACAAAATGCAGACTTGTTTAAAGCGGGTATTGCAATGATACCTCTAAATAACATCGATGAAGCAACACGTATTATAAAAGAACAAGTGCTAAAAAATTCAGAATTAGTTGGCATTCAGTTATTTACGCGTGCCCTTGGAAAAAGTATTGCTGCAAAGGAATACCGGGTTATTTTTGAAATGGCTGCACAATTAAATATCCCAATTCTGTTACACCCAATTTTTGATGATCGTAAACCAGACAATAATATTATTTTTAGTTGGGAATATGAACTAGCGCAAGCAATGTTGCAATTAGTACAGTCAGGAATTTTTAATGACTATCCTACACTTAAAGTAATTGTTCATCATGCTGGGGCAATGGTGCCTTATTTTGCTGAACGAATTAACCATATTCTATCACCAGAACAGGCAGCTGATTTTAAACGTTTCTATGTAGATACTGCATTATTGGGCAATCCTAAAGCATTAGGGTTAGCAATTGATTATTATGGTGTTAGCCACGTACTGTTTGGAACTGATGCACCGTTAGGGATTGCGCCAGCTGGAGCAACGGATGCCATAATTGAAGCTTTAGATCAGTTGAATCTTTCGAAAGATGATCGAGCCCTGATTAATTATGGAAATTATAATCGTTTGATGGGATTGGGTGAATAAATGATAGAACTTAAGAATGCCCCATTATTAAGACTATTCAAACTTAAAATTAAGCTATCTGATCGTGAAAGATTTGAAAAAGCAGGGATGATTAATTTAACGACCTCAATTCAGCAAGAAAAAGGAACTTTGGCGATGTACAGTGTACATTTGGATGAGGCGGGTACTGAAAATATTGTGATTGAATCTTATCAAGACGAAGATCAATATCAAAAACATGCAAATTCGGCTCAATTTAAAATGTTTAGTAATATCGCATCTCAGGCAGTAATTGAAAAATCGATGATTAATTTATCCCCAGAATTACTGTTAGAAAAAACAACAGCCTTGCATGAATTGAAGCCTGACAGAGCTATACTCAAAGTAACAAGTATTGAAATAGAGCCGAATAGGGTTAAAGAATTTAGAGAAGTTTCATTGAATACTATGAAACAATCATTTGAAAATGAAGCAGGACTCTTAGTGACATACATTGCTTCTGTAGATGGAGATTTAAATCAATGGATTTTCGTTGAAATTTACCGGAGTGACGAGGATTACCAAGCTCATTTACAAACAATGAATTTTAAAAAATATGTAACAGAGACGAAAAAAATGGTGCTTAATAAACGAATAGAGACACCTGTAGCAGATGTTTTAGTTAATCAGGGTGGATTATTTTTTGAAAAATGAAGATAGAGCGGTAATCAAGTTAGTCGATTACAGTGCTATCTTTTTAATTTTCCGTAAACAAAAGAGGTGCTGATAAATTTTATCAGCACCTCTTATTAATAATCGAGTATCAATATAATTTAACCCCAGCGATTTGATTTTCTGGGTAAAACCATTAAAATAAAGAACCAAATACTACCGACTAATGGAACGAATTGGATTAAAATCCACCAACCAGAACGATCAGTATCATGTAAACGACGAACTGAAACAGCAAAGTTTGCAATCCAGACGATAAACATAACAATATTTCGACTTGTCATAAAAGTAAGTTCACTAAAATTATAAATCGAATCGATAGGATGGCCAACGAGTGACGTATAAAAATAAATAATAATTGCTCCTAGAATACTATTAATAATCGTAGGCCACCAATAGTCTGATCTATTCGATGTGTCAGAAAAATTAAAAATATTTTCCCAGAAATTTTTGTATGATTGAACCATATGCTTAATCCTCCTTTTTAAAACGTTTTATTTAGTTAAAAGACATCGTTAGATTATTAAATTAGTTAATCTGACGATGTTTATTTAATTATAGTATAAATAAATAGAAATTTATATTGATATGCTTGGTGCCAGAAATAATCAGCTAGTTGACTTAAGAAAATAATTATTATATTATGAAGTTAACTTCACATGAAGTATATTTCATATTGAAAGGTGTTCATTATGCAAAATAAAGTTAAAGAATACAGAACTAAGCTTGAATTAACACAGGAACAGTTAGCTGAGAAAGTTCAAGTTTCTAGTCGAACAATTATCTCACTTGAAAAAGGTAAATATAAGCCATCTATAATGTTGGCCTATCGTTTGAGTTTATTGTTTGATTGTCAGATTGAAGCGTTATTTCAGCTAAAGGAAAATTTAGAGATGGAGGAGAATTAAAATGAAAATCTATAGTTATCGACATTTTTTTGTAGGTTTATTTTTTATGTTTGTGGGGATTGCCTCAATTTGGATAATGAACTTAGATTTTAAAGATGCTTTTGATTGGTCAAAATTGATTAGATCATTTATTAATGTTGTCTTATCATTTGGAATTGCGGCCTATCAATTTTATATAACTTTTTCTAAAAAAGGACTGAAAGAAGAACAGCTGGAGAATGTGGATGAACGAAATAAGTTAATTGATCAGTCTGTGAACGCAATGATTGGAAAAATTATGAATAGCATGATTTTAATTCTAGCGTTTGGGTTTATCATTTTGTGGGCATTTCTAAAAGTAAGTACGTTATTATGGATTGGTGCACTACTTTTCTTTTTGTATACGAATATAATAATCATTTCAATAATATTAGCGATATACTACGAGAAAAAGCTTTAATAATAGAGGCGTAACAGGTTAGGAGATTTTTGGCATGAAGAAAAATATGTTAATATCAATCGGTTTTTTGATGGTAGTTTTTTTAGGTATCTTAGGATTTAAAACATTAATTCAAGTTAAAGATACACAACCGGCTAGTTGGGCAGAAATCAGTCGAATTCAACCGACAGAAAATATAAAATTAACCCAAAAATACAAAATTAACGCAGGAACAAATGGCTTACCAGTCCAAGCAAAAATAGTCGTCGGTGGTGATGCTATATTACCGCATAAAAATTATGCTACACCCGCTGATTGGACCATTAAAAAAGGGTCCAAAGATGCATCAAATATGAAAGTTGTATTTAATCTTAAAAATTCGAAAGTACGTGGCACTAAGGTACAATTAAATACGTCAGATGCGTATTCTGGAGGACCAATGCCTGCCACGGTTCCAATTGAGATTGGACAAATTCAAGGCAAATTACAAGAAGAATATGGTCATTTTAAGGAAACGGCAACTATTGAAATTGGAGATAACACTTGGTATCTAAGCGTTATCCTTGAACCTAAAGTTAATTCAATTCACTATCTTTATTATCGAATTGAAGACACAAGTAGTGTTAGTGATTCGACAATTGTCGTTGATTATATGACTAAACTTAGGGCAGCTCAACAAAATCCCGCGGGACTAATGAATGATTTGGGTGATGTTGAAGCGGTCATTAAAACACTTTCTAAAACATCTGTGGCGTCTTAACCTATGCTATAATTTAAAGACATAGAATTATCTGAGAAAATGAGCAAAGAGAAAGGATTATATGAATCCACAATCAGTTTTAAAAGAAAAATTTGGGTACGACAATTTTCGCCAAGGTCAAAAAGAAGTTATTGATCGTATTCTAACGGGTGAAGATGTTTTAGCTATTATGCCTACAGGCGGCGGAAAATCGCTATGTTACCAAATTCCAGCACTTATATTAGATGGACTAACGTTAGTGATATCTCCTTTAATTTCTTTAATGAAGGATCAAGTTGATGCTTTAAATGAAAATGGCATTCCAGCAACCTTTATCAATAGTACGCTAGATTACACGGAGGTTCGTGAACGCTTTAATCAAGCTGCTCGTGGTGAAGTTAAGTTACTTTATGTGTCACCAGAACGATTAGATTCTGATGGTTTTATGGCAGATTTAGCGGAATTAAGAATTGATCTTGTCGCTATTGATGAAGCGCACTGTATCTCACAATGGGGGCACGATTTCCGTCCTAGTTATTTACGCTTAACGGAAACGATTCAACGTTTGAATTCGAATCCGACGATTATTGCATTAACAGCGACAGCGACAACTCAAGTAGCTGCGGATATTATGCAACGATTATCGATTATACATGAAGTTAAAACTGGGTTTTCACGTGAAAATTTAGCCTTCCAAGTCGTTAAAGATCAAAATAGTGATCGTTTCTTACTCGAGTATTTAAAGGGACAGAAACAACAATCTGGTATTATTTATGCAAGTACGCGTAAAGAAGTCGAACGGTTAACGAAATTAATAAAAAAAGCTAAGATTAAAGTGGCGATGTATCACGGCGGGTTGCAAGAAGATGAACGTCGTCAGAATCAGGAAGACTTCTTGTACGATCGTGTTCAGGTAATGATTGCGACGAATGCATTTGGGATGGGAATTGATAAAAGTAATGTTCGATTTGTAATCCATGATCAGATACCTGGTAGTTTAGAAGCTTATTATCAAGAAGCCGGACGTGCTGGACGAGATGGCTTGCCAAGTGAAGCAATTTTACTTTTTAATTTAAAAGATGTTCAGATTCAACATTTTTTCATTGACCAATCTGAAATGGATGATGTTAATAAAAAACATGAGTATTTAAAATTACAAGAAATGACGCAATACGCAAACACGCAACAGTGTTTACAACAGACAATTGTGAATTATTTTGGCGATGAAGCACCAGAATGTGGCCGTTGCGGCAATTGCTTGGATACACGAGATGCACAAGATATTTCGATTGATGCCCAAAAGGTTTTATCATGTGTAAAACGGATGGGTGAACATTTTGGTAAAGGGTTAGTCGCACAAGTTTTAACAGGTTCAAAAGTCCAAAAGGTGATGCAGTTTAGATTTGATGAATTACCTACGTATGGACTGATGAAAGATCAATCGCAGAAGGAAGTTTCTGGATTGATTGATTATTTAGTTGCGTCAGGTTTTTTACAGGCTTCAAGCGGCCAATATCCGGTTCTGCAACTTGCTGCAGAAGGAGTTGGCGTCTTAAAAGGTGAAACTAAAGTTACACGTAAAATGGCTGTAAAAGTTAAACAAGCATTACCTGAAGATAATGAACTATTTGAAGAATTAAGACAATTACGTCGCGAATTAGCAGAGGAACAAGGTGTACCGCCATTTGTTATCTTCTCTGATAAAACGTTATATTCAATGTGTGAGGTTATGCCGGAAACGTTAACTGATATGTTGGATGTTAAAGGTGTTGGTGAAAGTAAATTGGAAAAATATGGTGAGTTGTTCTTAGATATATTAAACGCAGAAGATTAAATTCTTGAAGGAGAGTTCATATGACAATTTATGAGTATTGGCAAGCATTTAAAAAGGCAAATAAAATTGAACATGATAATTATGATGCATGGTCATTTGGCGTCACTAAGAAAGAAACGTTAGAATTAGGTAAATTAGTTTTAGATGGTCTTAAAACAGGGACATCGTCAGCTTATAATTTATATTTTGATGAAGAACCTTTACCAAAAGTTGGCGATTACAATGTCATTGTTGATTATAAAGATAATCCAATGGCGATTACGAAAACAATAAAAGTTTATGTGACACCATTTAACGAAGTTACAGAAGAGCATGCTTTTCTTGAAGGCGAAGGCGATAGAAATTTAGCTTATTGGCGAAGTGTTCATCAATCTTTTTTTGAAGAAGAATTAGAAAGTGTTAATAAGACATTTGATGAGACAATGCCAGTGGTTTGTGAGGAATTTGAATTAGTTTTTCCGATTGAAACAACGGAGGTTTAAGCAAATGAAAATCGAACACGTTGGTTTATGGGTAGAAAATCTTGAAGCAATGCGTGATTTTTATGTGACTAATTTTAAGGCAACTTTTGGTGTGCGTTATGACAATGGGACTAAAGGATTTTCGTCATACTTTTTGAGCTTTCCAGATGGTCAAGCAAGATTAGAAATTATGACGAGAACGGATATTACAGATCGCTATCCTGATGGATTTGGTTATGCACATTTAGCCTTTTCTGTTGAGAATCATGTGACCGTTGATCAAATGGTGATTGATTTTAAAAAATCTGGAATAGAAGTTGTTAGTGGCCCTCGGACAACAGGGGATGGCTATTATGAAGCAGTCATTTTGGACCCTGAAGGAAACAAAATTGAACTTGTAGGTTAAAAAATAAGATTGAATCACGAGAAGGTCACCCCGGAAATGGGGTGACCTTTTTGAGTTTGAAATTTAATTTGGTGCATACTGTATGAGTCGGCTATAATTAATGAAAACGGTTAAATAGAAATGGAGATAAGAACAATGAATTTTGGAATTATTGGTTACGGTAATATTGCAAAGCGATTTTATGAAAGTATTCGATATACAAAAAATGGACAAGTTACAGCAATTGGATCAAAGTCATTATTTAATGACGATGTGTTTAAAGCGAATAATCCAGATATAACCATTTATGATTCATATCAAGCTCTTTTAGGCGATGATTCGATTGATGGCGTTTATATCGCATTGCCACATATGTTGCATAAAGAGTGGTCACTAAAGGCGTTGAAGCTAAATATTCCGGTATTTTGTGAAAAACCGGCTGTACTAACAACGACAGATATGAAAGAAATTGAATTAGCTTCAAGTGAAAATCAAACCTTATTTGTTGAAGCGTTTAAAACAAAATTTAACATCGGTATGGATCATTTAAAACAAGATTTAGCTTCAATCGGACCCATCCAAACCATGTCAGCTAACTTTTGTTCTAATGCCATTCCATCTCAAAAAGCAACTTCATATTTACTTCAAAAAGGACAGGGTGGTGCTTTGAACGATATCGGTACTTATCCAATTGGTTTTGTGTTAGAAATTTTAGGTTCAGATATTTCGCATATTGAATCAAAATTAGACATGCATAATGGGATTGATGAAAAATTTTCAGCAACGATACATTTTGAAAAAGGCGCTCAGGCACTCATTGAAGGCGCAATAAATGAAGCTAAACCGCGAGTTGCGATTATTGTTGGGCAACAAGGTCGTATCGTTATTCCAATGTATAATCGAATTGAAAAATATACGATTGAATTAAATGATGGACAAAAAATTAATCGGGACTATAGTATCGTTGGAGATGATATGACGCTTGAAATTCAAGCTTTTATTAATCTAGTTGAAATTGGTGCAAAGACTTGTGAGCGACATAGCCTACAGGATACGTTTAATATTATTCAGGTTATTGAAAAAATAAGGCAAGGTGAGTAAGCCTTTAAACTAACTTTGACAGCGCTTACTATATTTGATATACTTAATTTGTCAAATAAGGGCTGTAACTGATTCGATCAGGCATTACCTATTGATAACTATTTGTTTAGTTATCAATAGGTAATTTTTTTGAAAAAAACTAGTAAAACCTCTATTTGAAATAGTTCACAGATACATAAGTTAAACAAAAAACTTTGAAGGAGTGTATTAATATGTATAAAACAGATTATCCAAAAGGGTTTAAAAAAGGTTTCTTATGGGGTGGCGCAACAGCTGCAAACCAAGTTGAAGGTGGCTGGGATTTAGATGGCAAAGGGATGACTACTGCTGAAGTTATTCGTAAATCTGAAAAAAGAACAGAAATGAATCTTGGTTCTGTCACAATGAAAGTCATTGAAGAAGCGATGGACGATAAAACCACTGACCATTATCCAAAACGTCGTGGGATTGATTTCTATCATAATTATAAAGAAGATATTAAATTATTTGCAGAAATGGGTTTTAAAACATACCGGATGTCTATGGCATGGGCACGAATTTTTCCAAATGGTAATGAAACGGAACCCAATGAAGCTGGGTTAGCATTTTATGACCGCGTTTTTGATGAGTTAGCTAAGTATGATATTGAACCTGTTGTCACATTATCGCATTATGAAATGCCACTTGATTTGACAGTTAAACAAAATGGGTGGGTAAGCCGTGACACAATTGCTAGTTTTACACATTACACGGACGTTGTACTTAACCGTTTTAAAGATAAGGTTAAATATTGGTTAACGTTTAACGAAATTAATGTTAGCTCATTTGGTTTCATGGAAACGGGTGCTGTTGACAGTGAATTAACACAGAGAGAACAATTACAAATTCGGTATCAAGCTGTTCATCACCAATTTATCGCAAGTGCTTTGGTAGTTGAACAAGCACGGAAAATTAATCCTGATTTTGTGGTAGGTTGTATGCTTGCTAGAATGCAAACTTATCCATCAACGCCTAATCCAGCAGATGTTCGTGCCGCTCAAGAAAATGATAATTTAAACTTGTTCTTCACCGATGTTCAAGTCCGCGGCGAATACCCTGAATACATGAACCGCTATTTCAAAGAAAATGATGTTCATATTGTGATGGAGCCAGGGGATGAAGCTATTCTTAAAATGGGCAAAGTTGCGTTCCTTAGTTTTAGTTATTATATGTCAACGGTCACTTCAGCTGGCAAAACGGGTGATACATCGTTAGGAAATATGATTAATGGTGAAAAAAATCCTTACTTAGAAACAAGTGACTGGGGTTGGCAAATTGATCCCATTGGATTAAGAATCACATTGAATGCAATGTGGGATCGTTACCGTGTGCCACTATTTATTGTTGAAAATGGAATTGGGGCCCTAGATAAGTTAGGCGATGATGGCAAAGTTCATGATGACTATCGCATTAAGTATCTTGAAGAACATATCATTCAAATGAAAGAAGCTGTTATGGATGGTGTTGATTTAATGGGGTACACAATGTGGGGCTGCATTGATTTAATTAGCGCATCAACTTCAGAAATGAGTAAACGTTATGGGTTCATTTATGTTGATCAAGATGACGATGGAAATGGCTCATTGAAACGTTACAAGAAAGATAGTTTTGATTGGTATAAACAAGTTATTGAGACAAATGCTAGTGATATATAAAGGGAGATAATATGATGAATTTAGATGAAATAAAGAATGGGTTAGTTGTTTCTTGTCAGGCACTAGAAGGTGAACCATTATTTAGTTCATTTATCATGGGGAGAATGGCCCTTGCAGCTGAGATGGGTGGTGCTGTGGGGATACGAGCAAATTCAGTTTCTGATATTGTAGAAATTAAAAAACAAGTAAAATTACCGTTGATTGGCATAATCAAACGAGATTATGCAGATTCAGAAGTCTATATTACAGCAACGATGAAAGAAGTAGATGAATTACTGGAAACTGACGCTGAGATTATTGCATTAGATGCAACGGTTAGACAACGGCCTCATAATGAAAAGGTAACTGATTTAGTCAATAAAATTCATGAAGGAAATAGATTAGCCATGGCAGATATTTCTAATTATGAAGAAGGCGTTATGGCTGAAAAAAATGGATTTGATATGGTTTCTACAACGATGTCAGGATATACAGAATATACGGACGAAAGGGATAGCCCAGATTTTGATTTACTAGAAAAGTTAATTAAAAATCTTAAAATCCCTGTTATTATGGAGGGTCATACAACGACTCCAGAAGAAGTTAAGAGAGCATTTGATATTGGCGCATTTTCGGCAGTTGTCGGTGGCGTTATTACAAGACCTAAACAAATAACACAACTATTTGTTGATAAAATAAGTTAAATAAATCTTCTAATGATTGATGAACAGCGAATATGCTGTGAATTGTTATTAGAAGATTTTTCTGTAATAATAGGGTTAAAATTTACTCTAATTAAAATTAATCCAATTCAATTAATGTTAATAAAATAGCTTTATTTTACTGTGTTTATAGAAAATAAATTTCTATTTAACAAATCATGACATAAGTGGTATTCTTATAACATGATAAAAACTGAGAGAGAAAAGATGTCAGATGGTGAACCGTATGAGCAGTTGGATCCTGAACTAGTTGAACGACGAGAACTGATTCGGAGAAAACTGCGGACAATTAACCAGCTTGACGATAATAAGCAACAAAATACAAATATTAAAGCATTATTGGCTGATTCCGGTGAAGACTTTTGGGCCGAAACGGGAATCGAATTTGATTATGGATTTAATATTCATATCGGAAATCACTTTTATGCGAACTACCATTTAACGATGTTGGACACTTGTCCAATCACAATTGGTGATCATTGTTACATTGGACCAGACGTTGGATTTTACACGCCAGTACACCCCTTATCTGCAAAATTACGTGATGCGGATGTTGAAATGGGTAAACCAATTACGGTTGGTGATAGTGTCTGGATGGGTGGACACGTCACGATTTTACCAGGAGTTACGATTGGTAATCGAGTCGTTGTCGGCGCTGGATCTGTGGTCACAAAATCGTTTGGTGATGATCTCGTAATTGCGGGTAACCCGGCACGAATTATTCGTTATCTAGATGATAACGGTGACGTGAGTCCAGGTAAGTGATTCGATAGAATATTATAATTTACGTTATGAGTATTTGTATAAGATAGCAAAGCTAACAAGCACGCTGTGCAGATATCCCTAGTGGAGAAACTGTATCAGTGTGCTTTTTTTGTGCAATTAAAAGCAGAATTATCGGAGTGAGTACGGCGATGAATTAAAGATCGTGCTCTAAAATTTAGGAGGAAATTTTTATTTTAGAAAAACAGAATATCGACAAAAAAATGTTTTTACCGACTGTGGCATTATTTATTTTAGTATCAGTTGGATTATTACTCGGTGGGTCTGGTTTGAAGGCAGAATTAGGTTCAATAATGGATGCTATTACGGCCCACTTGAGTTGGGCTTACCTTGGTATCTATATTCTCAATTTTGTTTTCTTTTTATATATTGCATTAAGCCATTATGGCAAAATTACATTGGGTAATAAAGGCGAAAAGCCGGCATACAGTGATTTTAAATGGGGTAGTATGGTATTTGCGACGGCCATTGATGCCAGTATTTTAATGCTTAGCATGGTTGATCCACTTCGCTACGTGCAACAACCTTTGTTTGGTGCTAAAGCGATGTCTCCTGCTAATTATCAAAATGCTCACATGTTAGGTCAATTTGATTGGGGTCCAATGGCGTGGATGATGTTTGCATCTTCAGCTGTAATTATTTCATACGTTATGTACGTTAAAAAAGCGAAAGTTATGTGTGTTAGTGATGTGATTCCTATGTTAAAAGGGGATCAGCCTTATAAAAAAATCTTACGAAAAATAATTGATTTTCTTGTCGTTTTCGGTATTATGGGCGGTGTTGGTTCATCAGTTGGGATGGAAATACCTGTATTATCAAAAATTATCGCAACATTAACGGGAGTCCAAGATACAATACTTTTAAAATTAGCATTATTTGTTGTCCTGTTCAGCATTTTCACGTTAACCATGTTTAAAGGAATTAAGGGTGGGATTGATCGATTGAGTTCAGCTCATATTTGGACAGCCATTGGCTTTTTGTTAATTGTTCTGTTAGTTGGACCAACGGTTTATATTTTGAAGTCAGAAGGTAACAGTCTTGTACTGATGGTTACTCAGTTTGTAGCAATGAGTACAGGGACAGCTTCAGGATTAGGTCATGCGATTGACCCTGTTAAATCGGAAACTATTTTCTATTGGGGTTGGTGGTTAACTTTCATGCCATTCATGGGCTTATTCATTGCTAGAATTTCGCGTGGACGAACGATTCGTCAGGTGATATTAGGGATGCTTGCGTATGGTGCTTTAGGATGTATGAGTTTCTACGCAATCTTAGGTGGTTATTCACTCTATTTACAACAAAGTGGAGCTGCTGATTTAATTCATACACTGAATGTATATGGTCAAGCTGCAGCAATTGCACAAGTTATTTCAACATTGCCATTTAAATACGTAATGTTAGTTATCTATGCGATTTCATGTTTTATCTTCTTAGCAACGACGATTTCATCATCTGCATTTATCGTGTCGTCGTTTACTAGTACAAAACTCAAACCGACAGAGCAACCAAGTTTGTTTAACCGCTTGGTTTGGATGGGAATTTTCATGTTATTCTCATTTGGTATCGTCTTCGTTGGTGGTTTTAAAACAATCCAAGCTATCTGTTTATTAGCTGGGTTCCCATTAATTTTTGTGTCACTGTTATTGATTATTTCAACGTGGCAGTACTTAGCCGAAGATCGTTCAACGGAAAGTGCTCATGATTCATTGGTTAAAATTTTTGGAAAATTAAAGAAGAACTTAGTTTCTTATCAACATGTGATACATGATAGTAATAATTAAATATAAAGAGGCCACTCCGTTATTATGGAGTGGCTTTTTAGTACCCATTTTTAGTATTATGTTATAACCTACGCTGTTCCCAATTAAAAAGAGACGTAAGTCTTACCTTAGAGCCTTCTAAATCTATCAATATTAAAATCTAAATATTTGAAAAATATGAAATAAAAACATATGATAATATAGATAATAAATTGATACAGACTAATAAAAACCATAACTAAATAAAAGAGGGTAACTAAATGAACTTTGAAGATGATATTCCAACAATTACGACTACGGAACTTGACCTATTATTAGCACAAAAGCCACAGATTATTGATGTTCGAGAAGATGACGAGTTTGCTGAAGGCCATATTCCTGGGTCAATTAATATTCCGTTAGATGAAGTTGACGATTATGAATTAACAGGTAAAGCATATATTATTTGTCGATCAGGACGTCGTAGTGCACAAGCTGCAGATATCCTATTTGAAAAAGGTTATGATGTTGTTGATGTATATGGCGGAATGCTTAGCTGGCAAGGTTCAACAGTTACAGGTAGTTAAACGTTTTCAGTGATAACATATTTTTATTAAAATCGGGGACGTATTACTTGTGTATACGCCTCTTTTTACATTATAATAAGTCAAATAAACATTTATGTATTAGAAATCAATAATTTTTTGCTTTATTTTGGGTGGGAACTAAGGCGATCTATAACTAGGAGGGTCAAAATGATTGAGTTAAGTGGGACTTTCAACAAATTAAATCAGTTGTTGAGCTTGTATGGGAAACAAGATGGACTAATGAACATTAAACAATTGGGGACAATTGATACTTATTATCTAAATGCGATCGAACAGTTGAACAGTCCAACAATTGGACGCGTTTCAAAATTGTTGAATCAATCAACGCCAAATACGAATTACCATTTGAAAAAATTAATCACATTAGGATTAGTGGAAAAAAAGGCTGATATAACAGATAAACGAGTTGTTCACTTATCTGTTACGGATAAGTATAAAGGTCTAACAACTTTTAATAGTGACTTTTGGAATCAATTGGAAAGTAAATTGGAAACGCAAGTTACAGGGCAGGATCTTGCAACGTTCAGACGCGTTTTAAAAGAGACAATTAGTCAGATTGAATCGATGGAATAAGTTAAATAAATAGAAATTATTTAAGAAAATGGCGTACTTAATTAATGAGCATGCAGTATAATTGAATACATCGATACCTAGTAAGAACGATAATTGCATCGTTCTTTTTATTTTCGGTAAAGATGATTTAACGCTTGCGATATAAATTTTAATGAGGTATGATAAGTAAATGGAAACGAACAGATGTTCTACTATTGAGAGGATGGTTACTAACTATGGCTAACAGAAGTATTGCAACCGGAGACGGCAAAAGAAAAGACGGTAAAGAACGCGAAGCAGCACTAGAAAAAGCGTTATCAGCAATTACAAAAGAATTCGGACAAGGTGCCATCATGAAGATGGGGGACAAAGCTGACACGAAGATTGATGTTACTTCAACTGGGATTTTATCATTGGATTACGCATTGGGAGTTGGTGGTTTTCCTAAAGGCCGTATTGTTGAAATATACGGACCAGAAAGTTCTGGTAAAACAACAATTGCACTTCATGCAACAGCAGAAGTCCAAAAAAATGGTGGTACAGTTGCTTATATCGATGCTGAAAATGCCATGGATCCCGCATATGCAACAGCATTAGGTGTTGATATTGATGGATTACTATTATCACAGCCAGATACTGGTGAACAAGGATTAGAAATTGCAGATGCTTTGGTATCCAGTGGTGCCGTTGATCTTGTCGTTATCGATTCAGTTGCAGCTTTAGTTCCTCGTGCAGAAATTGAAGGCGAAATGGGTGACGCTCATGTTGGGTTACAAGCTCGTATGATGTCACAAGCTCTCCGTAAATTGGCTGGTTCAATCAACAAAACAAGAACAACTGTTATTTTTATTAATCAATTACGTGAAAAAGTTGGTGTCATGTTCGGTAGCCCTGAAACAACACCAGGTGGCCGTGCCTTAAAATTCTACGCAACAATTCGCTTAGATGTTCGTCGCCGTGGACAAATTAAAGATGGTACGGATGTCATTGGTAATGAAACAACTATTAAAGTTGTTAAAAACAAGGTAGCACCACCATTTAAGATTGCTGAATTAAATATGATGTACGGGTCAGGTATCTCAGCTACTGCTGATATCTTAGATCTTGCTGTTGAAAATGGTATTGCTGAAAAAGCTGGGTCATGGTTCTCATACCATGGCGAACGTTTAGGTCAAGGTAAACCAAATGTCGTTAATATTTTGGAACAAAAACCTGATATGTTACATGATATGGACCAAGAAGTTCGTGCAAAATTATTTGCACCCGATGAAGAACCTGCTAAAGAAGTTAAGGAAGAATCAGCAGCACCAAAGAAAACAACTAAAAAAGTTAAAAAAGCTGACGATGCTCCAGTGTTAGATTCAAAAATCGAAACATTAGATTTACCAGAAGCTTAATAAAAAAAATAGTAAAGTGAACCTCCAGTATTGGACCAATCCAATACTGGAGGTTTTTTTATAATTAATCAAACAAAAAAGGTAGAAGAAGTATAGTAAGTAGAAGTTATCTACTTATATACTTCTTCTACCTTCTCCATTAGTCATTTGGCTTAATGATATTGCATGAATATCATTAATTTTAACGGTGATATGATTGATAATTATATTATCTTCATACCAGCCATTAATGAGTCCCTGTATAGGTTCTAAAAGTGTATCATCCAAATTTTTATTAGTGAGATCAACAGTGACAGGGGTGGATTTAATGATTGCCAAATTGATTACTTCTGCAATTTTAGTATCATTCATCTTAATGTCATGTGTTAATTTCTGTTTTCGTGTCTCTTCGTTTAATTTTTTTGTTCGAGCCGATGTATGGTCGCTTAAATAGAATCCTTGCCATTTCATCATACCGCGATCGTGATAATCATATTTTAAAAATTGATTTATCAAATTTGCATCAACATCAGTTGTTTTACTCATAGGTATTACCCCCAGCATGGCCACCGACTAACCCAGCGCGATAAATAGCTGTTGCACCTTCAGACTTACTGGAAAGTTTTACGATCGATTTAAAACCATATTTTTTTCGTATGATGTCAATGGTATTGTCCAAGTTGTGATTCTTTTGTTCCGTATTATTAGTGTCAAACATGTCTAATTGTTGACTATTATCGTCAACTAATTTGCCACACGAAATACTAATATGTCTTAGAGCTTCATGACGCCATTTTTTTCGAAATAGGTCGATGGCATATTTTGTGATTTGGGCATTACTATTTGTTGAATCAATTTTTAATGAACTACCAAAGCCTGAATATCTTTTTCCAGAATCTGTCGTTTCGGCTAAAGAAAATCCAATGCCTAAATTAATGACAGTAGCCACTTTGTGATGAGAACGTAATCGTGCTGCTACTTGTTCTGCAATTTCACGAATAACGACTTCAATTTCAGATTGGATAACATAGTCTTTTGGTAAGACTTGGCTATTACCATAGGATTTTTCCTTGGGGGTATATTTATCATGAATGATTGAACGATCAATTCCCCAAGAAAACGCAAATAATTGGCTACCAATTACGCCAAATTTGTTTTTTAATTCATATGGGTTGAAGTGAGCTAAATCGTTCATTGAATTGATATGATTTTTTTGTAATTTTTCGGCAGTTTTAGATCCAATTGACCAGATATCGTCAAGTTGTGTTATTGGCCATAACTTATCGGGGACGTCTTCATAATGCCATTCAGCAATTAAACTATGGTTATGTTTTGCTTCAATATCCAGAGCTAATTTAGCAAGAAGTGGATTATCACCAATACCAACGGTTGTATAAATTCCTGTTTCCCCTTTGACCGCAAGTTGAATTTTACGAGCAACTTCATAGGGACTATTTCCGAAAAGTTTCCAACTAGTCGTCATATCAATAATTGACTCATCGATAGAGTATGGGTGAATATCGTCATTTGAGGCAAATTGTTGAAATAGCTTATTGATTTTTAAGTTCTCTTCTATGTAAAGATTCATTCTGGGTTGGGCAACAACTAAACGTTTATCATGAATTGGAACATCAGTAGCTCGTGATACGTTTGTGATACCAAATATTTTCTTAGCCATAGGGCTAGCAGCTAGTACTAACCCGCTACCTGTATTCTTTGCTGTAGACATAACAACGAGAATAGAGCGTAATGGATTAAGACCGCGTGCAACTGATTCGACAGAAGCATAGAAAGATTTTGAATCAATCATAAAGATGACTTTTCTAGGTTCGTTACTATAATTGTACATTCGAGGAAACCTCCTTAACATATATCCAATTATACGAACATACGTTTCTTTAGTCAATGATATTTAGTCAAGCGGTGCTATAAATAATAAAAAGAATAACTTATACCTTTATATTTAAGGTATAAGTTATTCTCTTATTAGATAGAAGGATCAATTAAAACGTCAATTAATTTTGCTTGTGTAGGCGTTAAAATATGACTTGTACGATAAACGAGTGACATTAAAAATTTAGGTTGATCTAATTCCGATAAGGGGAGTGAGACTAAATCATCTGCAGCATCCAATGCTAGTTCTGTTAAAAAACCAATACCAACATTTTCGGTAACCATTTTTTTAATAATCTGACTGTCACTTGTTGTATAGATAATCTTTGGTTTGAAATGATTTTTTGTTGTTAACTCTTTAAAAGCGATTGGATGAACAAAACCCTCATTTTGCATAATAAATTTTTCATTTCGAAGTTCAGAAAATTTAACGGATTCTCTTGAAGCAAGTGGATGATGTTTGCTAACGATAATCTTGAAGTGTTTAGATGCAAAATTTCTGGCAATTAAGCGGTCATCTTCTATTGGTTTAACGGAACCTAATAAAGCCATATCTAATGATCCGTTTATTAACTGAAGAAGTAGGGCTTGGGAACCGTTCTCAACTGTATCTAGATGATTAATCAGACCTGAATTAAATAAATTGCTGACAATTTGCGGAAAATAGTACGTTCCTATAATAGGTGGTAATCCAAATCGAACGTGCTCATTTTTAAGTTGGTTAATTTCTTGGTTAGCAATTGTTAATTCTTTGAGAATAATATTAACATGTTCAGCGAATTGTTCACCACTTGGTGTAAAAGAAACTTGATGATGTGATTGATCACGAATAATCAGATTTGTGTCTAATTCAGTTTCTAAGCGTTTCATTGCAGTTGTGATTGTTGGTTGACTAACTGAAAAAAAATGAGCAACTTTTGAAAAATTTCTCAAATTAATTATTTGTTGATAATATTCTAAATCTCGAATGTTCATTATAATCTCCTCTAAATCAACGTTTATAATCCTCATATAAATAATATTTATAGTATAACACATGTTTGACTATAATTTTTAAAGGGGTGTATTCTTGCTCTTGTAAGTTAAAGAGAAAATAAAATATAAAAAAATAATGGAGGAATTAATGATGACAAAAGCACAAGATATGTTAAATAACCCATTTGTAAATAAAGGTACAGCATTTACAATGGAAGAACGTCGTGAATTAGGACTTATTGGTATGTTACCAGCTAAAGTTCAAACAATTGAAGAACAAGCAACACAAAACTACGCACAATATTTAAGTAAAGAAACTGGTCTTGAAAAACGCCATTTCTTAATGGAATTATTCAATGAAAACCGTACACTATTTTTCTACTTAATGGGACAACATGTGGCTGAATTTATGCCAGTTGTTTATGATCCAGTTGTTGCTGATTCAATCGAAGAATACAACGAAATTTATGTAAATCCACAAAACGCTGCATTCTTATCAATTGATCATCCAGAAGATATCGAAGCAACATTAAAAAATGCTGCTGCAGGACGTGACATTCGTTTAGTCGTTGTGACAGATGCTGAAGGTATTTTAGGTATGGGCGATTGGGGTGTCAACGGTGTTGATATCGCAATTGGTAAATTAATGGTTTATACAGCTGCTGCTGGAATTGATCCTTCACAAGTTTTACCAGTTTCTATTGATGCTGGAACAAATAATGAAACATTATTGAATGATCCATTATACCTTGGTAACAAACATGAACGTGTAACTGGTGACAAATACTATGACTTCGTTGATGGCTTTGTCCAAAGTACAAAGAACTTGTTCCCAGAATTGTTATTACATTGGGAAGATTTTGGCCGTTCAAATGCTGCTAATATTCTTGAAAAATATCAAAACGAAATCACAACATTTAATGATGATATCCAAGGTACAGGGATTGTTGTTTTAGCTGGTATCTTAGGTGCTCTAAGTATCACTAAAGGTTCAATTGTTGACCAAACAGTTATTACTTATGGTGCTGGTACTGCTGGTGTCGGAATTGCTAACCAAATTATGGACGAAATGAAACGCGCTGGTGTTTCAGAAGAAGATGCTCGCAAACGTTTCTTCTTAGTTGATAAACAAGGATTGTTATTTGATGATACAGAAGACTTAACACCTGGCCAAAAAGAATTTACGCATAAACGTTCAGAATTTGCTAATGCTGATGAATTAACTTCTTTAGAAGCTGTTGTTAAAGCTGTTCAACCAACTGTTATGATTGGTACATCTACACAACCTGGTACATTTACAAAAGAAATTGTTCAAGACATGGCTTCACATGTTGAACGTCCAATCATCTTCCCATTATCAAACCCTACAAAATTAGCAGAAGCTAAGGCTGAAGATTTGATTGCATGGACTGATGGTAAAGCTTTAGTTGCTACTGGTATTCCAGCTGATAATGTTGATTACAAAGGTGTTACTTACCAAATTGGTCAAGCAAACAACGCACTTATGTACCCAGGTCTTGGATTTGGGATTATCGCTTCAACATCTTCAAGAGTTAATGGCGAAATCTTATCACAAGCTAGTCATGCTTTAGGTGGAATCGTTGATACTACAGCCGTTGGTGCTGCCGTATTACCACCAGTAACACATTTAGCAGAATTCTCACAAACAATTGCTGAAGTAGTTGCCCAAAGTGTTGTTGACCAAAAATTAAACAAAGAAGCAATTACAGATGTTAAAAAGGCTGTCTCAGATATGAAATGGACACCTAAATACTAAAAAAAGCGTAGAGAGAAGGACAATTAATTATGGTATTTTTCCAATCAATTCAAAGTGTTCTAGTTGTTGTTTTGATGATGGTACTTGGATACATTTTACAAGTTAAAGGTTGGTTCGCTGATTCATTTGGTGGCAATATCTCATCATTAATTACAAAAATTGCTTTACCAGCTTCAATTTTCGTTTCTGTTTTAAAATATTTAAAACGTGATCAATTAGCTGCATTGTCAGGTAGTTTACTCTACCCAGCAATTGCTGTTATTATCGGTTACTTAATTGCATGGGCACTTGTTCATATCTTGAACATCAAACCTGGTCGTCGTGGTATCTTCATGAATGCCGTTGTTAATGCAAATACAATTTTCATTGGTTTACCTTTAAATATTGCGTTGTTTGGCGATAAGAGTATCTCATATTTCCTTGTTTACTATATTATTAATACAGTTTCAACATGGGCATTTGGTGTTTTCTTAATTTCAAATGATGATCCAACAAAAGACAAATCAGATAAAACGAAAAAGAAAATTAACTGGGCTAAAGTAATCCCAATGCCACTTGTTGGGTTCATCGTTGCATTAATCTTCTTGGTTCTTGCAATTCCAGTTCCTGATTTTATTAGCCAAACATTAGGTTATGTTGGTGGATTAGTTACACCATTATCATTAATCTATATTGGTATTGTGTTAGCTAAAGCCGGTTTGAAGAGTATCAGATTTGATCGTGATACAGTCGTTGCATTACTTGGACGTTTTATTTTATCACCAATCATTTTAATCGCTGTTATTCTTTTAGGTACACATTTAACTGGTGCAGATTTAGCACCATTATTACAAAAAACTTTGATTGTTCAATCAGCTACACCAATGTTAGCCGTATTACCAATCTTAGCTAATGAAGCACATGGAGACGTTAAATACGCAACAAACATTGTTACAACAAGTACAATCTTGTTCATCATTGTTGTTCCTGTTTTAACGACCCTTATCTCATTCATGTAATATAAAATTTATTTAAAATAGAACGTCACTGATTACCTCTATAATTAGTGACGTTCTATTTTTTTGCATATTAAATGGTAACAATCGTTAAATCGGTTATAATAAGGGAACGGAAGTGAAATGATTAAATTTGTAGGAGTAAGTAGATGAAAACTAATAATAAAACATATCATATGAGTATTTTGGCGTTATTTATTTCAATCATTATTGTTCAAAATTTTGTGCCATTATTTGGTTACATCCCTGTTGGCCCCTTAAGCATCACAACCATTCATATCACGGTGATTGTTGCTGCTTTAGTGTTTGGCTGGAAAGATGGTGCATTTATCGGTGGTGTCTGGGGATTAATCACATTTATCAGGGCGTTTGTGTCGCCAACTAGTCCACTTGCACCCATTGTTTTTACAAATCCACTTATAGCAATTGTGCCAAGAATTTTAATTGGAATTGTGACAGCAGTCATTTTTTACTTTTTATATAAATGGTGGAAAAACAAAACGTTAGCCATGATTATTGCCTCTGTTTTTGGTTCATTGGTTAATACGGTTTTAGTTTTAGGCCTTATCTATCTTTTATATCATGGGCAAGCAGCTAATTTTTATAAAGTTGATATGGCACAATTATTACCATATATTATGGGACTAGTTGTCACAAACGGTATTCCAGAGATGATTTTAGCAGGGATTGTTGCGCCATTGATAGCAAGACCTTTACAAAAAATAGTTCGGAAAAGTTAGAGAACAAAATACACGATGCTAATAGGTAAAAATAAAAAAGTTATTAACAACGAATGATATTTCGCTGTTAATAACTTTTTTTAGTTGAATTTAGAAATAATTTTAGAATCTAATGTTCCATTTTCTAGTGCAATTAATGCGTCGATTATAGGCATATGATGAATTTCAGTATCATCTGCTAGCAGACTACTAGGAATAAAAAAGGTTGTTGAATAGTGATCACCTGCTAGATAATCACCATCAATTGTCTGACCTAAGATACAAACGTCATCCCAGTTCAAAGAGATAGTATCAGGTGTTTTCAAGAAGTTCATTGTTTCTAAAAATTGTGTTTGAAGTGAGCTGCCAGGAAATTGTAAATAGCCATCATTTGTCTGACGGATATTTGAATTAAGTAATAATTGTTGTAGCGTTTGTGGTGCTGAATCTATCAGTTGACTTTTTAATTCTGTGAACATGAATAACACACTCCTTTGAATTAACGTTTATTCAAAATAGTAACATTAAATTTAATATTGCCCCAAGAAGTTGTACTTTTACCTTGCATTTGAATTGCTTTAGGGAAAAGTGACTTACCAGAAAAAATTGGTGTTACCTGATAACGGACATGATCTCCTTTATCAACTGCTGCACGAACTGCGTTTTCATACTTGGTCATGTAGGGTGTGTTAACAGGGTTTTGATATAATGTTGCTAAATTTTCTTTTTTATCACCACTACCACCAAGTTGTCGACCGATTAAATGTCCACGGGAATGAAAATAAGGTGACAGCCCTGACACAAAACCAGTTGGTCGAATTGAAGAATCTGCTGATGACCCTCTAGATTCTAAAGCTTTAACTAAAAGAGCATTGGCCTGAGTAGCACGGCCAAGAGAGTCAAGAGCGCCGTATTTTATCCAACCATTGGCATTATCTGCAAGATCACTTTTTGAAAAGGTTGGCGCACCATTATCCACAATTCCATTAATGGCCTTGCTACTATTAATAGAACTAGTATTTGCTGTTCCTGTCCCATTTTTAACATTGACTGAAGTTGAATTGCCATTTGTTTGTAGCAAATCTTTTACAGTACTAGGTAATTTTCCGCTGAAAAGGGAGACAACTAAAATGACAGCAAGTCCAATTAGATAATTACGTGTTCGATTCTGAATATAACGTTTCTTTCGTTTCATAAAATTAACTCCAACTCTTTTTCTTTTAGTGTAGCATGGAATTAAAAAAAGTTATCAACAATTTCTAGTGATAACTTTTCAGATGAAGCTTATTTTTCAAAAGGATATTTAAAGCCCCATTGTTCACGAGCTTGTGTCATTATTGACATAACATCTGTTGTTTTTTCTAAGAATGGTTTAGGATTTAAATTACCCAAAACCATATCTTGAACATCTTTAATTTCATAATTCATGGCTTGTTTTGTATGGCCGGCAGTGATTTCTGTAGCTGTTCCATCAGATAATACAAGAGCAGCTTTATTAGCTCGAGGATAATCGTAAACAGTAAAGTAACCACCTTCATAAGCAATAATACCCATTTTAGGCATTTTAGCTCTGAATGTTAAGGCAACAGTTGCGAGTTCATTATTGGCATTTTGTAAACTAATCGTTTCAGATTCGTCAACACCTGATTCGAATAAATTCATTGCTGAACCTGTGATTTCTGGTGTGGCTGTCATGAATTGACGGACAAAGGCTAATGCATAAACACCGATATCTAATAATGCGCCACCAGCTAAATCAGGATTGAAGAAACGATTTGTTGGATCAGGATCTTTAAAACTACCAAATGAGGCTTGGACCATTTTTAGTTTGCCTAATTTTTTTTCTTCAGCTACTTCAATAATTTTTTTATAAAGTGGCATATGATAAATAGTCATTGCTTCTTGTAAAATCAAGCCTTTTTCTTCAGCTAAATCAGTTGCTTGTTTAAGTTCATCACTAGTCATGGTGATTGCTTTTTCACTTAAGACGTGCTTGCCAGCTTTAAGTGCAGCCAAGATTGTGTCGATATGGTAGTTGTGAGGTGTCGCAATGTAAACGATGTCAATTTCATCATCAGCTAATAAGTCTTCATAGTTACCATAGGCATGTGGAATATTAAATTCGTTAGCAAAAGTTTGCGCTTTTTCTAAGTTTCTTGAGCCAGCGGCATAGATTTCACCAAATGGTTGATCAAAGTAAGTTGTAAAGCTGTGAGCGATGTTACCAAGTCCAATAATTCCCCAATTTAAATTTTTTGTCATTATGTTCTCCTGTCTCATTTAAGATAGCTCAAGCTTAACAGAAATTTAATAAAAAGAGAAAAAATACGATGGTAATAGATATAGAATTAGGGTAAAATAAGTGAAACAATTAAATGTATAGGGACGGGTGTACTAATGAAAAAGAAAAATGGTCGGGGGATTTTTGTAAAGAACGGTAAAATTCAAGTTGCGAATATTGTTGTTTTAATTTTAATTCTTGGTATTATTACAGTCGTTGTTTCAATGAACGTTCATAAAAAGAATGTTGCTCGAGATGAATCTATTGCGACGTCATTATCAACCTCAAAAATTGAAGCAAGTGAATCAGCAAAAAAAGCAGCAGCAGAAGCTAAAAAACAAGCATTTATTAAGAAAGTAGCACCTGAAGCACAAAAAATGCAAAAAAAATATAAAGTCTTTTCTAGTATTACAATTGCACAAGCTATCTTAGAATCTGATTGGGGAACGAGTTCTTTAGCTAAAGACTACAATAACCTATTTGGAATTAAAGGAACGGGCGCACGTGCAAAAGATTTCAAAACTAAAGAACAAGAAAAAGATGGCACATGGAAGACGGTTACGGCTAAATTTATCGTCTTCAAAGATTGGGACGAAGCAATTATGTCTCATTCGAAATTATTAGCTAATGGAAATACATGGAATAAAACACAATTTGCTGACGTTCTTTCTGCAGCAACTTACGAAGATGCAGCAGCAGCTTTAGTAGTTGATGGGTACGCAACAGATAATGATTATAGTACAAAATTAACAGATATCATTAAACAATATCATTTAGATAAATATGATAAATAAACGGGATTAATGTCAAGTATAATAACGATAAATGAGTAGATTCAAATTGAAATTACCCTTATATTATGTTATTCTTAAGTCATTCAAAACCGGAATGTAGCTTTTTTACTTATACCGAAGTGAAAAAGCTATTTTTATACCCAAAAAAATATAAATAGCAAGAGGAGCGTACCCCACGTGAAACTTTTAGAAGACAGAATTATGCAAGATGGTATTGTATTACCAGGAGATGTATTGAAGGTCGATCAATTTTTAAATCACCAAGTTGATCCTGATTTAATGTTAGCAATGGGTGTGGAATTTGCTGAATTATTCAAAAATGAAAAAATTACTAAAATTTTAACAGTTGAATCATCAGGTATTGCCCCAGCAGTATTCGTTGGGTTACAATTTCATGTTCCTGTTGTCTTCGCACGTAAAAATAAGAGCGTTACGATGCAAAATGATTTATATTCTGCTTCTGTTTACTCGTACACAAAGAAAGTTGAAAATACAATTGCCGTTGCCAACAAGTTTTTAGGTGAAAACGATCGTGTTTTAATCATTGATGACTTCTTGGCAAATGGCCAAGCAGCTGAAGGACTCTTCCAAATTTGTGACGAAGCTAAGGCAGAAATTGCTGGAATTGGAATTGTAATTGAAAAATCATTCCAAAAAGGTGCCGAATTAATTCATGAACGTGGCGTACGTTTAGAATCACTTGCTAAAATTTCATCATTTGATGGTGATCAAGTTCATTTTGAAGATTAAATTAACGAAAAGAGCGCAAAATGTGCTCTTTTTTATTTTCTTATAAAATTGTTAAATTATGGTTGTTAAAACTTGATTGCCCCGCGGGATAACAGTATGATTAAGGGTATAAAGCAAAAGTAGAAAGTAGTGAATATATAGTGGAAAAAAAAGTTATCTTTCCTGGAAGTACATTGGGAATAATCGGAGATAGTCCAACGGGTGCAATGTTGGCTATGGCTGCAAGAAATTTAGGGTTTAAAATCGCAGCATACAGTCAAAATGAAGTTAGTGAGACACTTCAATTAGCAGATTATTCTGTTGTAGGTAAGATGAATGATAAGGATAAATTGAAAGAATTCGCTGAACGAACAGATATTGTGACGTATGAATCTGAACACGTTAATTCAGAAGTGATTGAATATATTTCAAAATATACTTATGTGCCACAAAAGTATAATGCATTAGAAATTATGCAAGACCGCTTGTTGGAAAGAGCTTTTTTTGAACAATTAAATATTAATATTCCACCTTTTGAAACAATTGTATCATTAGAAGATGTGTATAATTCTGTACTTTCAATTGGGTATCCCAGCGTTTTAAAACCAATCCAAAAAGGGTTTGGTAAAAGTTACCAGAGTGTTCTCAATACGCAAACTGATATTTCAGATGCGGCGTACTTGGTTGAACGTGGCACCTATATTTTAGAATCATGGATTCCTTATGAACAAGAAATCTCAATGGTTCTTATCAAAAATGGTAAGGAAATTAATTTTTTCCCAGCTGTTGAAAATAAATATCGTGATCATCGATTACACGAATCAATCGTACCAGCTAACTTAGATACAGAAATTTCTGCTGAAATGCATAAAATTGCCATTAAAGTTGCGGAAAATCTAGACTACACTGGCGCATTAGAAATTGGCTACTTTGTAACTAAATCAGGTGCAATTTATGTTAAACGTGTCGTGCCCGCTATGCATCAATCAGGGTATGTTTTTGATAAAGCAACAAACGTTAGCATGTATGAACAGCATTTACGTGCCATTTGTGGATTGCCACTATCAAAAGTGAAATTCCTTGCACCAACTGTTATGGTGTCATTAAAAGAAGAAGAACGTGCCGATTTAAAGACACAGTGGGTTCTTAAAAATAATTGGTATTACCATTTTTATCGTTACCCTGAAAATCATAAATTAGATCGTGCTGGGCATATTTTGGTTCAGTCAGATTCAGTTCGTGAAGCATTGAATCAAATTGAAGATACAGGCATTTGGGATAAAAAAGAAACAACAAATTAAATGAAATTAGAAGGATGAATCGTTTTGAATCGGTTCGTCTTTTTTTATGAACAAGTTGAGACATATATTCATAAAAATTAAAGAAGTTAAGGCGTTTTTTTGCTATAATAAATAATGACTGATTTATAGAGAGGATTGATTAATTTGACTACTGAAAGCTTATTGAACGGAATGAATAACAAACAAAAAGAAGCTGTCCTAAAAACAGAGGGACCACTCTTAATTATGGCTGGAGCTGGAAGTGGTAAAACGCGAGTATTAACGCATCGCGTTGCTTACTTAATTGAAGAAAAAGGTATCAATCCATGGAACGTATTAGCAATCACATTTACAAATAAAGCATCAAAAGAGATGCGCGAACGTGTTAATAAATTACTTAACAAAGGGGCAGAAGATGTTTGGGTTTCAACATTCCATGCACTTTGTGTTCGTATTTTGCGACGTGATATTGACCAAATTGGTTATAATCGTGCATTTACAATTGCCGACCCAGGTGAACAAAAGACTTTAGTAAAACGTATTTTAAAAGAACAAAATATTGATCCACAAAAATTTGACCCAAGAACCGTTTTAGGAGCAATTTCAAATGCAAAAAATGATTTATTAACAGAAAAAGAATACGCAGAACGTGCTGCAAGTATGTTCGAACAAATGGTAGCTAAAGTTTATACGGCATATCAAAAAGAGTTACGCTCAAATCAAGCAGTTGATTTCGATGATTTAATTATGTTAACTATCCGTTTATTTAAAGAAAAGCCTGAAACATTGGCTTTTTATCAAAATAAATTTCAATATATCCATGTGGATGAATATCAGGATACTAATGAAGCACAATATACCTTAGTAAACATGTTAGCTGAACGTTTCAAAAATCTCTGCGTCGTCGGGGATGCTGACCAAAGTATTTACGGTTGGCGTGGGGCAAACATGGATAACATTATGAATTTTGAAAAAGATTATCCTGATGCTGATGTTGTTAAGTTGGAACAAAACTATCGTTCAACGAAAACAATTCTGAATGCTGCCAATGCAGTTATTGATAATAATACGAACCGCAGTGATAAGAGTCTTTGGACTGATAATAAAGATGGTGAGAAAATTTCTTACTACCGTGGCCAAAGTGAAAATGATGAATCACATTATGTGGTTGAAAAAATTCAAGAACAAATTAAAGATAATCACTTAAATTACGGTGATTTCGCCATTTTATATCGAACGAATGCACAGTCTCGTGTGATTGAAGAGACATTCTTAAAATCAAGCGTTCCTTACAAAATGGTTGGTGGACACAAATTCTACGAGCGATTGGAAATTCGAGATATCTTAGGCTACATTCGTTTAATTGCTAATGATCAAGATTCAATGAGTTTTGATCGTATTGTAAATGTCCCAAAACGCGGTATCGGTGCAAGTAGTGTGGACAAATTACGTGAATTTTCAGATATGAATAATTGGACAATGCTTGAAGGTGCTGAAAACTCAGCGCTTGCTAATATTTCTGGTAAAGCTGAAAAATCATTACAAGAATTTGCCACAATGATTCGTGGATTACAAAAAATGCGTGAGTTCTTGAATGTGACCGAGTTAACAAAAGAAATTTTAAAACAATCAGGTTATGAAGCTAATTTGAAAAAGACGAAAACGATTGAAAATGAAACGCGACTTGAAAACGTTGAAGAATTCTTGTCTGTAACTCAGCAATTTGATGATCGTTGGGAAGCTGAAGAAGATGATAGTGACCGTTATGTTGATTTCTTAGCTGATTTAGCACTAGTTTCTGCACAAGATGATATTGAAGAAGAACCTGAAGAAGTCACATTGATGACATTACATGCCGCTAAAGGACTTGAATTTCCAGTTATCTTTTTAATGGGATTGGAAGAAGGCATATTCCCTCTTTCTCGTGCCATGTTAGAAGATGATCAACTTGAGGAAGAACGTCGTTTAGCATATGTCGGAATTACTCGTGCTGAACGCAAATTATATTTAACAAATGCTTTTTCAAGAATGTTGTATGGTCGTCGTCAAAGTAATCAAGCTTCACGTTTCATTGGTGAAATAGATGAGTCATTACTTGAATTAGATAATCAAACGGCAGCACCATCTCGTAATTCATCGTATTCCAATCAACGTGCGACGGCGACAACATACCGTCGACCTGCTAAAACCGTTGAACGTGATAATGGTACAGGTGCTGATGCAGTTGTTTGGCGTATTGGTGAAAAAGTGGAACATAAAGCTTGGGGTACTGGGACAATCGTTAAAGTTTCAGGATCAGGTTCGGATGCTGAACTTGATATTGCTTTCAAAGAACAAGGGATTAAGCGTCTGTTGACAGCTTTTGCACCAATTACAAAAAAAGTGGACTAAATAAAAGGAGGGTTCAAGTTTGTCAAATCAAGCCATAACATTGGAAGAAGCAACTAATAGAGTGAATCAATTAAAAACTGACTTAATCAAATGGACGCGTCAATATTATGTCCTTGATCAGCCAACAGTTGAAGATCATGTTTATGATGAACACTACCTACAACTAGTAGAACTTGAAAAAGCCTTTCCTAATTTAGTGACACCTAATTCACCAACGCAACGTGTTGGTGGCCAGGTACTGCCTGGTTTTGAAAAAGTTTCGCATGAAGTACCAATGCTTTCATTGGGGGATGTCTTTTCCATTGAAGAACTATCGGAATTTGATCAACGATTACAAAAATCAGTTGATGCTGAGGTAAGTTACAATACTGAACTCAAAATTGATGGATTGGCCATTTCGTTAACATATGAAAATGGTGTATTCGTTAAAGGATCAACTCGTGGAGATGGCACAATTGGTGAAAATATTACTGAAAATCTTAAAACAGTCAAATCAATTCCACTAACATTGACGGAACCCATTTCAATTGAAGTTCGTGGAGAATGTTACATGCCAACAAAGGCGTTTGTTGCGTTGAATAAACGTCGCGAGGAAGCTGGAGAAACGGTATTTGCTAATCCTAGGAATGCAGCAGCAGGTAGTTTACGACAATTAAATACAGCTGAAACGGCTCAACGACAATTGAGTACATTTATCTATTATATAGTTGATCCGGATGTCAAAACTCAAAGTGATGCGTTAAAACGCTTGTCTAAACTTGGATTTAGAACAAATACTGAATCACGTGTTACGAGTGATATGACAGAAATTTCGGCATACATTAATGAATATCAAGCAAAACGTCATGATTTATCTTACGATATCGATGGTATTGTTATTAAAGCAAATTTATTCACGATTCATGATGAAGTTGGTAATACGGTTAAAGTTCCAAAATGGGCAATTGCCTATAAATTCCCGCCAGACGAGCAAGAAACTAAAGTTCTAGATATTGAATGGACGATTGGTCGAACAGGTGTCGTAACACCAACTGCAATCATGAATCCTGTGCAGTTAGCGGGAACAACAGTTTCTCGGGCATCATTGCATAATGGGGATTTACTGAAACAAAAAGATATTAGAATTAACGATACGGTTAAGTTGCATAAGGCTGGGGATATTATTCCAGAAATTTCTGAAGTTGTCTTAGATAAACGACCAGAAGACAGTGTTGTGTATAGTTTGCCAACGAACTGCCCAGTTTGTGGAGCAATATTAGTTCATCTGGATGAAGAAGTTGCATTACGTTGTATCAATCCAAAATGTCCCGCACTCATTAAAGAGAGTCTGGCACATTTTGCTTCTAGAAATGCGATGAATATTGATGGACTAGGGCCTAAAATTGTTGAACAATTATTTGAAAATAAGTTAATTAGTGATGTTGCAGGATTGTATCAGTTAACTGCCGATCAACTGTTAACGCTAGATAATTTCAAAGAAAAATCGGTTAATAAATTATTAAATGCAATTGATATTAGCCGACAAAATTCAGTGGAACGCTTATTATTTGGACTAGGAATTCGGCATGTTGGAGCTAAGGCTGCTCGATTGGTTTCAGCCGAATTTAAAGATATTCATCAATTAATGACAGCAATTTCCGAAGATATTCTCGTCATTGATTCAATCGGACAGGTGATTGCGGATAGTCTTGTGACTTATTTTGCCAATGACCAAGTTCGTGAATTGATTGATGAACTGGATAATGCGCAAGTTAACTTAACCTTTTTAGGCAAAACAACTGCTGAAATTGCAGAATTAGCTGAAGGTAGTCCCGTGATGGATAAGAAAGTTGTCCTAACGGGAACACTTGATCAGTTGAAACGAAGCGATGCTAAAAAATGGCTTGAAGCAAATGGTGCTTCTGTTGTTGGTAGTGTTTCGAAAAAAACAGACCTATTAATTGCCGGGCATGATGCTGGAAGTAAGTTAACAAAAGCGAAGCAACTAGAAATTGAAATTTGGGATGAACAACAATTTATCTCAGTTATGGAAGGAGTGTCATATGAAAAAAATTAAGATTGGACTTATGTTAAGTTTCTCGTTAATTTTCTTAGCAGCCTGTGGCAATGTTGCCTCATCAGGCTCGTCGGGAACCTCTAAAAATACATCAAGTTCTGGTTACCAGACAACTGGCCAAACAAGTGATAGTAACTATGAAGGTGTCATTAAAGATGGTAAATATTTAACAAGTAAATCAAGAGGTGTGGCACTCACACAAAATGACAATGTCTTGAATTTAAAAAGTTTTGAATCTGGTCTGTTAGATTTATCTAAAGATCAATTTGCTACTGACAGTTATATTTTCCAAGAAGGACAATATTTAACAAAAACGACTGTTCAAAGCTGGTTAGGACGTGAATCAAGTGCTAATAAAGACGGATTAAACCCTAAGAGTAATGGTAAAACGGGTGAAACAGACCGTAATCCCATGTATGTACAGCAAGTTGAAGAACAAGATTTTATGACAAAAAAAGGCAGCAAATTATCACTCTCGGGTATCTCGGTAGGTATCGGAATGAACTCAGTTGATTATTATCAAAAAGAAGAATATGGGGCTGAATATAAAACCGTTATTTCTGATGCAACAATGAGAGAAAAGGGTAAAGAAGCTGCTAACAAAGTGGTTGCTCGTCTTCGTAAAACCAAAGGAATTAGTGATAGCGTTCCAATCATGGTGGCAATGTACAAGCAAGCACCAAACGATAGTTTAGTTGGCGGTAGTTTCTACGCCTACGCTGTGAATAAGAATGGTAAAACGACGATTGATAATTGGGATGATGTTTCAATTAAGAGTTATACGTTCCCAACGACATCGACGGCCACATCACCTAATACAAATGATGAAACGACATTTACGAATTTTAAAACTGAAGTTCAAAGTTTCTTTCCTAATTTAGCAGGTGTAACAGCACAGGTACAATATAAAAACAAAGCAATTACAGGGATGCACATCAATATTACAACTCAATTTTATAGTGAAACAGAGATTATTAGTTTCACTCAATATTTATCAACAACGGCCGTGAAATATTTAGCATCAGGGATTCCAATTGACATTACTATCAAAGGTAGTGATGGGACAATGCAAAGTTTCCTTGCCAAAACAGCTAAAGAAAGCACATACTATACGCATGTATTTACCAGTTATTAAAAAGAAATTAATTTGAATTTTGAAGGGATGGTTTTGAATGTCAATTAGTAAAGAAGAAGTCAAACATGTCTCAGAGTTAGCTAAACTAGAACTCAGTGATACAGATTTAGAACTATTTACCAGTCAATTAGATGATATTATCGGAATGGCTGAACAATTATCAGAAGTAGATACAACAGGCGTTCCAGTAACGACACATATTACAGATGTTCTCAATGTGATGCGTGAAGATGTCGCAGAAGAAGGAACAGATCGAGACTTACTCTTTAAAAATGCACCGGATAGTGAAAATGGCCTTATTAAAGTGCCAGCAATTATTGATGAAAGTGAGGAAGCTTAAGCATGGATTATTTCAAACAAGATTTATCAAGTTTACATGACGCATTAGTTAATAAAGAAATGAGTTCTGAAGAATTAACGAAGGCAACCTTTGCTGAAATTAAAGCACGTGATTCAAAGATTTCTGCTTTCCTCGCAATGAACGAAGAAATGGCACTTAGCCAAGCTAAGGCTGTTGATGCTGCTGGTATCGATGCAAATAATGTCTTAGCCGGGATACCAATGGCTGTTAAAGATAATATTGTGACAAAGGATTTAACAACAACTGCTGCAAGCAAAATGTTAGAAAATTTCAATCCAATATATGATGCAACAGTGATTGAAAAAATGCGCCAAGCACAAATGGTGACAATTGGTAAAACAAACATGGATGAATTTGCTATGGGTGGTTCTACTGAAACGTCAGCTTTTAAAACAACAAAAAACCCTTGGAATACAACGAAGGTTCCCGGTGGCTCATCAGGTGGTTCAGCTGCTGCAGTTGCTTCAGGTGAAGTTATTGCTGCTTTAGGCTCAGATACTGGTGGTTCTATCCGTCAACCTGCTTCATTTAATGGTGTCGTAGGAACAAAACCAACTTATGGTCGTGTATCACGTTATGGTTTAATTGCATTTGCATCAAGTTTGGACCAAATTGGACCATTCACACGTGGCGTTAAAGATAACGCTGCTGTTTTAAATGCAATCAGTGGTAACGATGTTCATGATTCAACGAGTTCAGCGCAAGCTGTTCCTGATTTTACTGCTGGATTAACTGGCGATATTAAAGGAATGAAGATTGCTTTACCTAAAGAGTATTTAGGTGAGGGTGTTGATGCTGGTGTTAAAGAAGCCATTCAAAAAGCAGTTAAGACGTTTGAAGAACTTGGCGCAACAGTTGACGAAGTTAGTTTACCAAACAGTAAATATGGTGTGCCCGTTTACTATATTCTAGCTTCTTCTGAGGCATCATCTAATTTACAACGTTTTGATGGTATTCGTTATGGATTCCGTGCACAAGACGTTAAGAGTTTGGAAGATGTTTATGTACGTTCTCGTTCAGAAGGTTTTGGGGATGAAGTTAAACGTCGGATTATGTTAGGAACATTCTCATTATCTGCTGGAACTTATGACGCTTTCTTCAAGAAAGCAGCTCAAGTTCGGACTTTAATCTGCAATGATTTCCGTAATGTATTCAATGATTATGATTTGATTATTGGGCCTACTGCACCTAATACAGCATTTAATATTGGTGATAAAATTGAAGACCCAATTACAATGTATATGAATGATATTTTAACGATTCCAGTTAACTTGGCTGGACTACCCGGCATGTCAGTTCCTGCTGGATTCTCAAATGGCTTACCAGTTGGATTACAATTAATTGCGAAATCATTCGATGAAGCAACAATGTATCGTGCTGGTTACGCATTTGAACAAGCAACTGATTTCCATAAAGAAGTCCCTACGTTAGGAGGCCAAAACTAATGAATTTTGAAACAACAATTGGACTTGAAGTTCATATTGAAATGAAAACTAACTCTAAGGCATTCTCACCTTCAAAAGTTGATTTTGGGGCAGAACCTAATACGAATACCAACGTTATTGACTGGGGTTATCCAGGTGTTTTACCAACTGCCAATAAAGGGGCAATTGAATACGGAATGCGTGCTGCCTTAGCTTTAAATTGTGAAATCACAAAGGATAACCATTTTGACCGAAAAAATTACTTTTATCCTGATAATCCAAAAGCTTACCAGATCACACAATCAGAAGAACCTATTGGTCGTAACGGCTTCTTAGAAATTGAAGTTAATGGCGAAACGAAAAAAATCGGAATTGAAGAAATGCACGTTGAAGAAGATGCGGGTAAAAATACGCATAATCCTAACGGCTATTCTTATGTCGATTTAAACCGTCAAGGAACACCTTTGATTGAAATTGTTTCACGTCCTGATATCAAAACACCTGAAGAAGCTTACACATATCTTGAAAAATTACGTCAAGTTATTCAATTTACCGGTGTTTCTGATGTGAAGATGGAAGAAGGATCAATGCGAATTGATGTTAATATTTCAATTAACCCAATTGGCCAACCCGGTTATGGGACAAAAACTGAAATGAAAAATTTAAATTCATTTGAAAATGTGCGTAAAGGACTTGAATTTGAAGAAAAACGTCAAATAAATGTCTTGATGTCTGGTGGTATTGTTCAACAAGAAACACGCCGTTTTGATGCACCAACTGGTACAACTATTTTGATGCGTGTCAAAGAAGGGGCTAGCGATTATCGTTATTTCCCAGAACCAGATATTCCACCAATTCATATTAGTGATGACTGGATTCAAGAAGTTAGAGAATCAATTCCCGAAATGCCTGACAAACGACGGACACGCTATGCAAGTGAATTAGGCTTGCCTGAATATGATGCTGAAGTCTTAACACAAACAAAAGAAATGTCAGATTTCTTTGAAGACACAATTAAGTTAGATGCAGATCCTAAGTTAGCTGCTAACTGGTTAATGGGTGAAGTTAATGCGTTCATGAATACAAATAAATTAAACTTACAAGATACTAAATTAACACCAGCAAATCTTGCTGGAATGATTAATTTAATTACTGATGAAACAATTTCAAGTAAGATTGCTAAAAAAGTTTTCCAAGAAATTATTAAAAATGGTAGCGAACCTAAAGCTTGGGTTGAGTCTAAGGGACTTGTTCAATTATCTGACCCAGCTAAGTTACAACCCATTATTGATGGTATTTTAGATAACAATGAACAATCAATTGAAGATTTCAAAAATGGTAAAGATCGTGCTGTTGGATTCTTAATCGGACAAATCATGAAACAAACACAGGGACAAGCAAATCCTAATGTGGTCAATCAATTATTGATGGCCTCATTGAAGCAAAGATAATCTTATTAAAATAAGATTCATGTGGAGGAACGGAATGAGAAAAAGAGCCAGAATTATCTATAACCCAACATCCGGTCGTGAGGCTTTAAAAAGTGATCTCGTGAGTATTCTAGACATCATTGAAAATGCCGGGTATGAAACTAGTGCTTATGCGACGACAGCGAAGAAACATTCAGCTCGAGATGAAGCAACGAGAGCTGCTAAATCAGGGTTTGATTTAGTAATTGCTGCTGGTGGCGACGGAACCATTAATGAAGTTGCTAATGGAATTGCTGGTCTTAAGCACCGACCTAAGATAGGTGTTATTCCAGCTGGAACGACAAATGATTATGCGAGAGCTTTGAAAATACCTAGGGATGATTCAGTTGCTGCTGCAAAAGTAATTGCAAAAGGTAACACAGTTAAAATGGATGTTGGACAAGCTGGAGAAAAATATTTCATTAATATCGCTGGTGGTGGATTATTAACGGAATTAACTTATGATGTTCCTTCACAATTTAAATCACTTTTTGGTTATCTGGCTTATTTAGCTAAAGGTGCTGAAATGTTACCTAGAATGAAACCAATTGAAATGAACCTTGAGTATGATGGGGGAATTTTTAAAGGGAAAGCATCAATGTTTTTATTAGCATTGACGAACTCTGTAGGTGGCTTTGAACAAATCGTACCAAACGCTTCACTTGATGACGGTAAGTTTACCTTGCTTATTGTTAAAGCGACTAATATCGCCGAAATGTTGCATTTAATGGCACTTGTGTTAAATGGTGGGAAGCATATTAATGATAAACGTGTGATTTATGTTAAAACGTCTAAATTAATTGCTAAACCAGTCGATAATAAAATGATGATTAATATTGATGGTGAATATGGTGGTGATGCACCAATGACTTTCAAAAATTTAAAGCAACATATCGAAATTTTTGCGAATACAGATGCATTGCCAGAAACGTCAATTACGTCAGGTCGTACGGCTGCCGAAATTACAGCTGAAGAACATTTTGTAAAAGAAGTCCAAGAAATGCATAGTGAAGATGTTGACGGTAATGGTACAATTAGTAAAGTAAGAGATAACTAAGAAATTAAGTAGGATTGAGGTGCTTGGTAAAGGCCTCAATCCTGTTTTATTTCTAGAGTTGGCAACTATTGACTTTTAGGGGTTAAACATGGTTGAATAAAGTAAATACGCAGGAACATCGAAAGGACAACAATGAAAAAACTACCTCCAGTAATAAAGAACCAAGAATTTGATACAGAAATTATCGATTTAACTTATCAAGGTATGGGTGTCGCTAAAGTTGATGGCTACCCATTATTTATTGAAAATGCATTACCAGGCGAAAAAGTTAGTATTCGTGTAATGAAAGTTAGCAAGAACTTTGGTTTCGCTAAAGTTTTAGCTTTTCGTAATGAGAGCCCAGATCGTGTTGAAACAAAAGGTTCAGCATATACACAAACTGGAATTGCACCTTTACAACATTTAGCATACCCAGCACAATTAAAATTCAAACAAGCACAAGTTCAAGAGTTATTGAAAAAAGCGCATTTGGATATTGAAGTATCTGATGCTGTTGGAATGGAAAATCCTTTCCATTACCGTAATAAAGCACAAGTGCCTGTTCGCGAAATTGCTGGTGAATTAAAAACAGGATTCTTCAAGAAAAACAGTCATGATTTTGTTGCAATTGAAGATTTTTTAATTCAAGATGAAGAAATTGATAAAGCAATCGTAGCTGTACGTGATGTCTTACAACGTTTCCATGTGGAAGCATATGACGAACGTGCACATAAAGGGATTATCCGTCACATTATGGTTCGCCGTGGTCATTACTCAAAACAAATGATGATTGTCTTAGTAACACGCTCTAAGAAATTACCAATGTTTACTGAAATTACTGCTGCAATCCGTGAATCATTACCTGAGGTTACAACTATTGTTCAAAATACAAATTCTGAAAAGACAAATGTTATTTTAGGCCGCGAAAACAAAGTTTTATTTGGCCCTGGTTATATTGAAGATCAATTAAATGGATTAACATTTAGAATTTCACCACATTCTTTCTACCAAATTAATCCTGTCCAAACAGAAAAATTATATGCTGCAGCATTTGAACGTGCTGGTTTAACTGGTAATGAAACAGTTATTGATGCTTATAGTGGTATTGGAACAATTTCATTATCAATGGCAAAACATGCTCGTCAAATCTATGGTGTAGAATTAGTTTCTGCAGCGGTTAAAGATGCGAAAGAAAATGCTAAGATTAATGGTATTGATAATGTTCGTTTTGAAACTGGGATGGCAGAAAACTGGATGGAAAACTGGAGTCATGCTAACTTAAGACCTGACGTTTTAGTTGTCGATCCTCCTCGTAAGGGGCTAGAACCAGCATTTATTGAAAGTACACTTAAAATGCAACCTAAAAAAGTTGTTTACATTAGTTGTAACCCTTCAACATTAGTTCGTGATTTACAGAGCTTCTTAGATGATGGTTACAAAGTTACAAAACCAATTTTACCAGTGGATCAATTCCCACAAACAACACATATTGAAACAGTTACAATTTTAGAAAAATAACCAATTTAATATAATAGATGAGGAAGACCAAAGGTATTTTACTTTTGGCCTTTTTTTTGCAAACAGATAAATTGTATTCAGTGTGAAAAAGAGTATTCTAATGATATCTTAAAACATTAGGAGGTCCATTATGTCAAAAGAAACTGAAAAAGAATTACGTGAACGTTTAACTAATGAAGAGTTTGAAGTTACACAACATGCTGCAACGGAAGCGCCATTTACCGGTAAATATGATGACTTCTATCAAAAAGGAATTTACGTTGATGTTGTTAGTGGGGAAGCACTTTTTAGTTCAGCAGAAAAATATGACGCTGGCTGCGGTTGGCCATCATTTTCAAAACCAATCCCAGGTTCTAAGATTGCTGAGTTGGTTGATAATAGTCTTTTTGGTTATCAACGAACGGAAGTTAGAAGTAAGGAAGCAAATTCACATTTAGGTCATGTATTTACTGATGGACCTAAAGACCAAGGCGGATTACGTTATTGTATTAACTCTGCCTCATTGAAGTTTATTCCTGAAGCAGAAATGGAAGCTGCTGGATATAGTAACTATTTAAATAATTTATAAAAAATAAAAACATTCGACTTAAGGGATATGAGCCTATCTGGCTCTAAAAGTTGAATGTTTTTATTTGTATAATTATCCTTGGCTTTTTTGATGAATAAAGTAAACAGGAATGCCAAGTCCCGTTATTAATAGACCAACAAGTGCTAACGTCGTTTGTGTTAATAGTGTCGCAACGAGTATAAAAATACCCCCAATAATCGCGATGATTGGAATGATTGGATATAAAGGAACTTTATAGGGTCTATTTAATTCAGGTTCACGTTTTCGTAATATAAAGATAGCAACGAAAACTAGTACATTAAAAATCCAAATAACAAAAATAAGCATATCTGTTAATAAATCAAAACTACCTAAGAACATCATTATTATTGCGATACTTATTTGTAAAAAGCCCGCAATATATGGAACTCTCGTATGAGGAGATAAGCGTTTTAGCCAATTACTAAAGGGGAGTTGGTTTTCTAAGGCCATCGCATATGGAACGCGCATACCGGTTAACGTATAGCCGTTAGTGGCACCGTAGACTGAAATTAAGATACCAACGGTCACAAACTTACCACCAAATTGTCCAAATAGTTGTCTTGAGGCATCAGAAGCTGCATTTAAATTGCCAGCTAATCCTGAAATAGGAAGAGCCTTAAGAAAAACAAAATTAATTAATGTATAGATAATTGTGATGAAAAATAATCCTGAAATAATGGCTTTCGGTAAATCACGTTCTGGATGGTGCATCTCTCCGGCAATATTTCCAACCCCAATCCAGCCATCATAAGCAAACATGGTCGCAAGAAGGCCGCCACTTAAAGCAGTAAAGAAAGACTGGTGCGCGCCGGATGTTAACGGAATTAAACTAAACGTCACTTGTCCAGGAGTGAAAATCCCCCATATCACAATGACAATAATAGGTAATAATTTTAAAACTAATGAAATTGATTGAAAGGTACCACCAACTTTGGCGCCTAAAAAGTTAATCAATGTGATACTGATTCCACTAATTAAAGCAAATGGGATAATTAAATGTGAATCAAGATGGAAAAGATTAATTAATTGTGTGCCAAAAATAATTGAAAGAGCTGCAATGTTTGCTGGATAATAAATGATTATTTGTGCCCAGCCAAGTAAAAATGCTGGGAAACGGCCATAAGTATATTCGATATATTTAATGGCGCCACCAGTTTCTGGGATGGCGGCTGCAAGTTCTGCAGCGGTTAATCCAGCACAGATAGTTAAAAAGCCACCAAGTAACCAAACAAATAAAGTTAAGTTAGCAGATTGGGTTTGTTGTGTAACGCTTGAAACTTTAAAAAAAACGCCTCCGCCGATAACTGTTCCCATTACAGTTGAAAGGGCAGCGAAAAAGCCAATATCTCGTTTTAGGTGATCATTGTTCATGGAAAAAGGTCCTCGTTTCTATATTAAAATGCGTATTTAACTATTTTAGACTATTTAAACGTGTAATGAAACAAAAAATGAAGATGATAATCAACAAAATTCTGTTAATCTACATCTTCATTTTTATCATCTTGTGATTCTACAATTGGGGCTAATTTAATGGGATAGGTCCGGTTATCTGCTTCGTCAAACAAACTCACTGGTCCTTGATCGTTTGCATCAATTCTTAGATGAAAACCATATTCATCTAAGAAACTAAGTTCACGCTCATCTATATGTTCAATCTTACCATCGAGTGCACGTTCGTCAATTCGAATTGTGAGGTCTGATGAAATATCCAAATTATGGTGTCGATGACTTAATTCATCGTAGAATAGCCAATGTCCAGCATAAAAAATAGGTAAAGAAACCTTAGTTTTAGGTGCGGTTATAGACTTAATATCTTTCGTTAATCCAATAAAAAATGATGCACCTAGTAGTGCAAAACTACGTTTCTTCACAGCTATCCCTCCTAATTAGAACTCTTCTACTTAAATATAGCACTTTTAGCTAACAAGCGGAAAGAATTGCCCAAAATATATATAAATTTAATCTATCGTCACAAAATTGAAATAAAGCAATCGTTATGAAAACGGTTCAATTGTTGTTATAATGAATTTAATAATAAAATGGAGGTATTGGGTATGATTAAATTAGGTATTATTGGTACAAATTGGATTACAGGTCAATTCGTTGAAGCAGCGCATGAATCTAATGAATTTCAATTGACTAGTGTCTATTCAAGAACCGAATTAAAAGCCAAAGATTTTGGTGAAAAATATGGTGCAACAAATTTTTACGATAATATGACAGAATTTTTAAATTCAGATAAATTTGAGGTAATCTATATTGCTTCTCCGAATAGTTTACATTTTGAACAAATTAAATTAGCGATTGAAGCTGGTAAAAAAGTTATTGCCGAAAAACCAGTGGTCTCAAATCCAACAGAAATGGCCGCTATTCAGACGGTTCTTAGGGAACATCCTGGAAGTCAATTATTTGAAGCAGCTCGACAAATTCATCAAGATAATTTCAAAATTATTGAACAAAAAGTAACTGAACTAGAGACCATCCAAGGCGCAACTTTAACTTATATGAAGTATTCGTCACGTTATGATGCTATTTTAGCAGGTGAAGAACCTAATATCTTCTCACCAAAATTTTCTGGTGGTGCATTACAAGACTTAGGTGTTTACGTTGTTTATAATGCTATTTCTTGGTTTGGTACACCACTTGAAGTTCAGTACTATCCAACAATGTTACCAACAGGTGTTGATGGTAAAGGTGTCGCAATTCTAACTTATGAAGATTTTAGAGTGACCTTAAATATTGGTAAGACAGCAAATTCATATTTAACTAGTGAAATCTATGGCCTAAAAGACACAATTGTGATGGATAATGCAGCTGAATTAAATGAGGTTCTTTATCGAGATGGCTCTGATAAAGAAGAACTACTTAGTCAAAAACCAGCTAAAAATCCGATGTTAGCTGAAGCGATTGATTTTGCTAGAGTCATCAATAACCCCAATGACGTAACGAACAAAGCTGATTATATAAAATGGCAAAAACTTAGTGTGACAGTTAATCAAGTATTGTTTGATTTAAGGAAAAGTGCCGGAATTGAATTTCCAGCTGATCATAAATAAGAATTATTGAGATAAGTTTCTGTGAATCAATGGAAGCTTATTTTTTATATGCTATACTTAATTATTAAAACTAATCCTATGAAGTTAAAAGAAAGAGACTAAAATGAATCCAAAATTTGATGCATATTTTAAAGAACAAGGTTTTGAAACACAATCACCCATCCAAGAAGCCGTTTATGAACCTCTAAAATCAGGTGAAAATATCCTTGGATTAGCACCAACCGGTTCTGGTAAAACATTAGCGTTCAGCTTACCTTTACTCGAAAGATTAATACCTAAAGATGGCATTCAACTATTGATTATTGCACCTTCACAAGAATTAGCTATGCAATTAGCAGGTGTCATTCGTCCTTGGGCTAAAGAACTTGATTTAAAAGTTCAAGCTATTATTGGTGGTGCTAATATGAAACGCCAAATTGAAAATTTAAAGAAAAAACCTGAGATTATTGTCGGAACACCAGGTCGCTTATTGAATTTAGCTGAAGATAAAAAAATTAAATTACATAAAGTTAAATCAGTTGTCATTGATGAAGCGGATGATTTATTAACGGATGAAACACTAACAACTTGTCGTGATTTAATCAGCCAGGCACCTGCAGGCATTCAATTAAGTTTCTTTTCTGCGACGGAAACGGCAATATTAGATGATTTGAAAAAATGGTTTGGTGCTAATGTGACAACTTATGATGTTCGTGAAGTTGATCAAACACAAGGTATCGTTCACCATTATTCAATTGAAACACCAACGCGTAAACGTCAATCAACGTTGCGTCGTTTAGCAAATGTTGAAGATTTTTATGCACTAGTTTTCTTTAACCAACTATCATCGTTACAAGATATGGCTCAAAAATTAAAATATGATCATGTACCAGTCGCTGTCTTAGATAGCGAGCAACGCCAAGTTAATCGTGCTAATGCTTTATCACAACTTCATAAGCATGAAATTAAATTATTACTAACGACGGATGTTGCCGCTCGAGGTTTGGACATTCCAATGTTACCCGCAGTCGTAAATTATGATATGCCTAAAGATACGACGTCATATATTCATCGTGTCGGCCGGACAGGCCGGATGGGTGCTGAAGGGATGGTTATTAATCTTGGAAATGAACATGATCTACGTACCTTAAAACAAGATTTAAAAAATACACCATTTGAAATTGAAAAAGGTTACTTATATGATGGTGCGATTGTAACAGAAAGACCAGAACGTGTGGCTGAACCAAAAGCTAAGAAACTTAAACCAGTTGAAGTGAAAGCCAAAACAGTTGATGGTCAAAAGCAATCTGATGAACCAGTAAAGAAACCACATCGTAAAGTTCGTTTGAGAAATCAAAAAAATAAAGGTAAAAGACGCAAACCAAAAGCAGAACATTTTGATTAATGAGAAGGATCATCCAATAATAATTGGATGATTTTTTTATTGACTAATTTTGTAAGCGATTGCACGAATAGGGTAACCGTGCTATATTTAAAGAGGTTAATTCGTACAGAAGAAGGAGTTGAGTAGATCCATGACAAATATGAAGTTAGATGAAACTCATTTTGGAAGTTACTTTGATTTATCAATTTATGCCTTTAATAAAAAAGTATCAGCACAGAGAAAGAGCTTTTTTCGCAAACTTTATGAGCATTCATCAGATTGGGGCTCAGTTGAATCTGGGAAAGTTGTCAGCGGTGTGATTAATACACCATTTACGACTCATTTTCACGGGACTCAATTTAAAATGGGTGGTATTGGCTATGTTGCAAGTTATCCAGAATTTGCTGGTCAGGGTAGTATTGGACAATTAATGAATTTAGCTCTGGATGAGATGTATGATAATGGAACGACATTATCGTATTTAGCGCCATTTTCGTATCCGTTCTATCGTAAATTCGGTTACGAAGCAACATTTGATCAAACGATATATCGGATGAATACGAAGGATTTACCACGATTAAAAGTTAAGGCCATAGGTCACGTTGAACGTCACCGTTATTTGGATGTAAAAGAGGAATTAAATAAATTATACCAACAGAATCAGCTCTCTCAACAAGGTGGTATTGAACGGCCAGATTGGTGGTTAACTTATTCGGCGGAGAAACACCCTAACTGGGAAGTAGCGGTCTATTATAATGAAAAAAATGAGTCAGAAGGCTATCTTGTTTATCAAAGAGAAACTGATGAATTTAAAATCGTTGAATGGATATATCAAACAAGTGAGAGTTGGCTCCAATTACAAAATTTTGTGCTTAAGCATCAATCAGCATACGAATGGTTTAGTTATGAGAGTCCAATTGGACAGCCATTTCCAGATGTACTGGCAAATCCTCAAGTTGAAGTGACAACGCAACCTTACATGATGGCAAGAATTGTAAATGTTGAAGACTTTCTCAGCAGATACCCTTACCAGCAAGATTTTCCACAAATTGTGATTCAAGTTCAAGATTCGACTATTCAGGCTAATGAAGGCTATTGGCAAATTAGCCGAATAGACGGACAAACAAAAGTTGAAAAGACTGAAAATTCAGCAACTACGTTTACAACGGATATTCAAAATTTAACACGAAGTATGATGGGGTATCGAACATTTAAACAATTAAAACAATATGGATTTGTATCAGGCGACGTGACGTTATTCGATGGCGCATTAATTAAAGAACAACCGATATTAAGTGATTATTTTTAAGGAGAGAATAGATAATGGAATATGAAAAAATGAGTCAATTTCCAACTGATTTTTTATGGGGGGCTTCCTCAGCTGCTTACCAAATTGAAGGTGCGTATCAAGAAGATGGTAAAGGATTATCAGTTTGGGATAAATTTGTAAGAATTCCTGGGAAAACATTTAAGGGTACAAATGGTGATGTAGCCGTCGATCATTATCACCGTTTTAAAGAAGATGTCGCCTTAATGAAGGAGCAAGGATTGAAAGCTTACCGTTTTTCAATTGCTTGGACACGTATTTATCCAGAAGGAAAAGGTAAAGTTAATCAAAAGGGGATAGATTTTTATAATCGATTAATCGATGAGTTAATTGCGAATAATATTGAACCTGTTGTGACACTTTATCATTGGGATTTACCACAAGCATTACAAGATGAATATGCTGGTTGGGAATCTCGTGAAATTATTACTGATTTTACGGATTATGCGAAAACTTGTTTTGATGCATTCAGTGATCGTGTTAAATATTGGGTATCATTAAATGAACAAAACGTATTTATTTCTCATGGCTATCAAATGGAGAGTCATCCGCCTGCAGTAAATGATGAAAAAAGAATGTATGCTGCAAATCACATTGCTAATTTAGCAAATGCTTCAGCAATTAAGGCATTTCATGAAGGTCATTATCAAGGTGAAATTGGGCCTAGCTTTGCCTATAGCCCGGGTTATGCAGTTAATGGAGATCCTAAAAACCAAGTTGCGGCTACTAACTATGAAGATTATGCTGCTCATTTTTGGATGGATATTTATGTTTATGGACGTTATCCAAAAATGATTTATAAATGGTTAACTGAACGTGGAACTGCACCTACTGTTACAGAAGCAGATCAAGCTCTTTTAATTGCTGGAAAACCAGATTTTATGGGTTTAAATTATTATCAAACCCAAACAATTGCGGCTAATCCGTTAGTTGGTGGTGTTGGACTTGCTGCTGAAAATAATACAGGTAAAAAGGGGACTAGCTCCGAAAGTGGCGTTCCAGGCATGTTTAAGACTACTAATAATGAATTTTTAAAACAAACTGATTGGGATTGGAATATTGATCCTGAAGGGCTAAGAATTGCTCTGAGAAGAATTGATAGTCGTTACGACTTACCTGTTCTTATTACTGAAAACGGTCTTGGTGCTTATGATAAATTAGAAGAAGGCAATACAATTCATGATGATTACCGAATTTACTTTATCAATGAACATATTAAAGCCATTCAAGAAGCCATTTCAGACGGTGTAAAAGTCATTGGGTATACAACTTGGAGTTTCACTGATTTATTGAGCTGGTCAAATGGCTATCAAAAGCGCTATGGCTTTGTTTATATTGATCGTGATGAAGAAAGTGCGAAAGAATTAAAACGATATAAGAAAGATTCATTCTATTGGTATCAAAAGGTCATTAAAGAAAATGGTAGTAAGTTATAAAGTAATTTAAATAGCTATTGATAACGCTTACAATAAATGATACAATAAATATGAAATGAGTGTTACTGATTCGATCAGGCATGACCTATTGATGTAGATATGAAAATATCTGTATTTGTAGGTCATTTTTTATGGGAAGGGGTCGGTTTGATGTGAAGTTCGTAAAAAATTTTAATAATAATGCAGCTTTAGTTGAATCATCCGACAATGTTGAGTGGGTGGTCATTGGTAACGGTATTGGATTCGGTTATCATGCTGGAGATAATATCGATAAGGACCAGATTGACCGACGGTTTAAAGCTGAAGAAGATTCAGATACAATGAAATTAATTTCAGGATTTGATGCAGAAACTTTGGAAGTTACGACAACTTTTGTTGGAGTAGTAGAGCCATTAATTGATGTGACATTTGATGATGTTCAATTTTTGATTTTAGTGGACCATTTTCAATATTCATTACAAAAAAATCGTGAAGAAATGTTTTTAAATGACCGATCTGTTCATTGGGAAATGAAAAAATTATTTCCAAGTGAATTCCAAGCTGCAAAGGTTGGTATTAAAGAAATCGAATCAAAATTTGACATTACGGTTCAAAATAATGAATTGATTTTATTAACCTATCATTTGATTAACGTCAAAGAAGGCGGACATGCTGTTCAAGAATCGATGAAGCTGACAGAACTCATTTCGGGAATTGTTAATATTATTCAATTAGATACTGGTATTATTCTCGACGAAAAATCATTTAATTATAGTCGATTTGTCTCACATTTACGCTATTTATTCATTAGGCATTTTCATAATACTGAGATTGATCGTGCAGAACTTGACCCTGAGTTGCTCGCCATGATGATTAGTCGGTATCCACAAGTGTACGAAACAGTGGAAAAAATCGTGCAGTATATTCGAGAACGGGCCGATTGGGATTTACAAGCAGACGAACAAGTTTATCTAGTTTTACATATCTGGCGAGTAACCCATCGGCAAACAGAAAATTAAATAAATTGATAATTAGGTGTGTTATTGCCATTTATAAGCAAGCATAAACCCAGTTATCCATGCAAACTCGTATTTTTTGAGTTGAAATGGATAACTGGGTTTTAATTTATAAAAAATATAAAGGAGTGATTGTGATGAGTTACGAAAAATTAGCTAAAGATATTTTAAAAAATGTAGGTGGCGAAGCTAACGTTAATAGCGTAGTCCATTGTACAACCCGACTAAGATTTAAATTAAAAGATGAATCTAAGGCCAATACCGATATGTTGAAAAATATGGACGGCGTAGTGACCGTTGTTAAAAGTGGCGGCCAGTACCAAGTGGTTGTTGGAAATCAAGTTCCGGAAGTTTATGATGCATTAGTTAAAGGTAGCGGACTTGATGGTGATGGCATTGTGCCAGATAATGATGGCGAAAAAATGAAACCGCTTGATGCCTTTATTGATATGATTTCAGGTATCTTTGCACCAGCTCTAGGTGTTTTAGCTGCAACAGGGATGATCAAAGGAATAGTTTCATTACTAGTCGCATTTAGCTGGGTGGCACCGACATCTGGAACGTATATTATTTTAAATGCATTAGGAGATTCTTTCTTTTATTTCTTCCCGATTATCTTAGCTTACAGTGCTAGTAAAAAATTCCACGTTAATCCATTGTTGGCAATGGTTATTGGTGCATCCTTAGTTTACCCAACTATTGTGGCACAATTGCCAGCAACACTAGCCGCTTCAGGTGGAAAAGTGCTGTACACTTTATTTGCAGGAACAATTTTTGAATCACCAATCTATATGACATTCTTGGGGATTCCAGTAATCATGATGAGTTACGCATCATCAGTTGTACCTATTATTGTATCAATTTGGTTTGCATCAAAAGTGGAACCATTCTTCAAAAAAGTGATACCAGAAGTTGTACGAACATTCTTAGTGCCAATGTTAACAGCACTTGTTGTTGTGCCTATTACATTTATCTTTATAGGTCCCATAACAACTTGGGCTAGTGATATTGTGGCAACCGGATTTACAGCTGTATACACATTTAGTCCAATTGCCGCTGGCGCAGTTCTTGGTGGCTTATGGCAAGTACTTGTTATCTTCGGGTTACATTGGGGACTTGTTCCACTTGCCTTACTTAACATTTCAACAACAGGCTCAGATCCAATTTTAGCACTTATGCTAGGGACAACGTTCGCTCAAATTGGGTCAGTATTGGCAATTACAATTAAAACAAAAAATAAAAAACTAAAAGGTCTTGGCTATTCTTCATTTATTTCAGGAATCTTTGGTGTTACGGAACCCGCTATTTACGGAATTACGTTACCTCGTAAAAAACCATTTATTATTACATGTATTTCAGCCGCTATTGGTGGCATGGTTCTTGGTGTATTTGGGACAAAAGGATACATGGTTGGTGGATTAGGCATTTTCTCTATTCCAAGTTACTTGAATCCTAAGACAGGAATTGATATGTCATTCTACGCTGTGCTGATAGCAATCGTTGTTTCATTCGTATTGGCATATGTCTTAACACTTATGTTCGGTTTAACAAAGGAAGATCAAGAAGTACCCGTTGCTGTTGCTGAAACAAAAGTAACAACGTCAGTAGTACCTGTAGAAGTAGAAATGAGTGGAGAAATCCTTGGTAGCCCACTTAAAGGCGAAGTATTACCTTTATCAGAGGTTAAAGACCCTGTCTTTAGTTCTGGTATTATGGGTGACGGTATCGCAATTCTACCTGAAGTTGGTCAATTATACGCACCTGCTGATGGTAAAATAACATTAGTTTTTCCAACAGGACACGCAGTTGGTATGGTGACAGACGATGGCGCCGAAATTTTAATGCATATCGGAATGGATACAGTTGAATTAGAAGGTAAGTATTTTGAAATTCAAACAGAAATTGATACCGTCGTAAAAAAAGGCGATTTATTACTTAAATTCGATATTGAAGGTATTAAACAGGCAGGATATGAAATTATTACGCCAATTATCGTGACGAACACACCAAAATATAAAAAAATTAAACCACTTGCTAAAGACCAGTCAGAAATAATTGTTGGTACTGATTTATTAGATTTAGAAATTAATTCAGGAGGTCAATAAGATGACAAAATCAAATTTTCCAGATAACTTTTTATGGGGTGGCGCAACGGCCGCTAATCAATTTGAAGGGGCCTATGATGTTGATGGTAAGGGCCTGTCATTAGTAGATATATTACCAGACGCACACCATGGTCGCTGGGATTATTTATTTAATGTAAAAGAAGCGATGCAGATGAAAGAAGATTTTTATCCTAGTCATGAATCTGTTGATTTTTATCATCATTATGAAGAAGATTTACGATTAATGGCAGAAATGGGTTTCAAAACCTTCAGAATGTCAATTAGTTGGCCACGGATATTTCCACAAGGTGATGAAAAAGAACCAAACGAAAAAGGGCTAGAATTCTATGATAAAGTTATCGATCTTTGTAACGAATTAGGGATGGAACCGTTAGTAACAATTAACCATTTCGATACGCCGTTAGGGATGTTGAAAAAAATGAATGGTTGGGCTGACCGTCGAATGATTGATAATTACTTAAACTTTTCACGCGTCTTATTTATGCGTTATAAGGATAAGGTTAAGTATTGGTTAACATTTAACGAAATTAATATGATTTTACACATTCCGTTATTGGGCGGTGGATTAGATTTGGAAGGGATTGATAATCCTGACCAAATCAAATATCAAGCGGCACATCATCAATTAGTTGCCTCTGCGCTTGCGACAAAATTAGCACACGAAATTAATCCTGATTTTAAGATAGGGTGTATGTTAGCGGCTGGGGTTACCTATCCCAATACACCTAATCCAAAAGATGTATTTGAAGCAATGACAAAGGATCGGGAAGGATACTTCTTTATTGATGTTCAGTCACGTGGCTACTACCCAAGTTATTCGGCAAGATTATTTAAAGATATGGGTATAGAAATTAAAATGGCAGATACCGACGAAAAAGATTTATTAGAAAATACAGTTGATTTCATTTCATTTAGCTATTATTCATCAAGATTAGCAAGCGCTGATCCTGAGATGACTGATAAAACAGCAGCAAATGTCTTTGATAGCTTAAAAAATCCTTACTTAAAGACAAGCGAATGGGGCTGGCAAACAGATGGCCTTGGTTTGAGAACAACGATGAATCAAATTTATGATCGTTATCAGAAACCATTATTTGTTGTTGAAAATGGATTAGGTGCAAAAGATGTTGTGGAAGAAGGCAATAAAATTCATGATGATTATCGCATTTCTTATCTAAGTGAAAATATTGAAGCAATGGGTGAGGCGATTGCAGACGGGGTTTCTTGTCTAGGTTACACATCATGGGGCTGTATCGATTTAATTAGCGCAGGCTCAGGCGAAATGGCGAAACGCTATGGTTACATTTACGTAGATCGAGATAACGAAGGTAACGGGACGCTAAATCGATTGAAAAAAGATTCGTTCTATTGGTATCAAAATGTTATTAAAACAAATGGTGTCGAATTATAAACTGGAAAAATTGAAGATATAAAATTTCGATGCGATTTAAAATACTGTTTAAGCAATGATTGTTTGCTTAAACAGTATTTTTTTATTTGCGAAAGTCTTATTGCTTAGTGGAAAAATAATATTAGGTGTACAATTATCGAAATCTTAAAGATAGTTTAGAAAAGATTGGATAAAATGATGTGTTTTAGACCTTAAAAAAATTGTTAAACAAATATATATAACGTGGAAGAAGGTCTTTCCGATGAGAAAAAGGTTTAAACCTGTAAATAATGAAATGAAATGGGTAGGAATTGTTAGTATCGTGTTGTGTTTAATTGAACCATGGTTAATAGTTGTGAATTTAACGATTGGCATGTGGTTAGTGGGGACGGGTATGATTGGCATTGGAACTTATATTGAAAGACTACCCTTTTTTCAGAAAAATATTGGTTATCGTCTATGTGGTATGTTGTTATTTATATTAATTGCATTCATTAATACAATTTATATAATAGTAATTCTTCTACTGCTACAATTTCAAGGATAAAATAAATAGCACTTACAAGTTAAATATATAAAAAATAGGTTACAAAAGCTCGGCAGTATACCGAAGTCTTGTAACCTATAAGGCGGAAAATTTATTTAAGATGTCCCTGATCAGAGTCGAACTGATGACCTACCGCTTAGGAGGCGGTTGCTCTATCCAGCTGAGCTACAGAGACAAAAAGGCTGATTACTTCATTGTAAATGGCAAAAATAAATAAGTCAATTATTACTATTGTAGATTTTTAAATTCATAGTCATAATTTTCATTTACAACATGGCTAAGGTGTCAGTAGTTTCATAGATATTGATCTTTTAGTTCTAGCAATATTATATTTCTTGAGTGACAGCACAATTTTCTATTGTTATAATTAAACCATTAAATAATTTTATTTGGGAGTAAATAGCTTGATAAATAAGTTTGAATCTTTAAAAAAATATGGAACGGTATTTTGCGTTATTTTTATATTAAGTTTTTTTCTGACAGTTCCGCAGATACTTAATAATAGTTTAGTAGTTGGTGCTGATTCTCTATTCCATTTTAACCGTATCTATGATGATTATATGCAGCTTAAAACAGGTAACTTTAATTATTTTCAATCTAATTACGGTTTTCAACAAAGTGGTCGAATTGTTAATGCCTTATATGGACCAGGGTTTACTTACCTTTTAGGTGGATTACTAGGTATCGTGCATAGTTGGATTAAATTTGAAATTGTCACGTCATTCATAATTTTCTTTATTAGTGGATTTTCAATGTATTTTCTATCTAGAGAATTGAAAGCGACTAAAAAAAATTCAGTCTTAGCTGCTAGTCTTTTTATGGGTAGTTTCTATATCACTCGATGGTCAATCTATCAGAATTTTATGATATGGGGCGTTATGTTGATGCCTTTGATTGTCATTCTTGGGCTTAAAATGATTAAAAATAATGCTAAGGATTTAAAAGTACTACCTTTAGCATTAGCAGTTTCAGTGCTAATCCAAATTCACGTCTTAAGCGCCTTAATGTCAATTGGCGTTTTAGTTGTATTCTTTTTCATTGGCTTTATTCAAACTAACCAGAAATTACAACTTTTATTAAAATGTTTTCTAGCCAGTTTACTGGCGTTAGTTCTGACCTTTAATGTTTGGGGAGCTATGTTGGATGTTTTCTCAAATAATAAAATATATTCACCATTTGCCAATTCAAACATGTCTGGTTCAACCATGAACCTTTCAACTGGTAACTATAGTGGTACACAGTTTGGATTGGTTATGAGTATCATTTTTGTGTTACAAATTGTTTGGTTGTTTTCAAAAAGAAAAGAATTATCTCTAGCTAATAAGATTGTTACTATAATAGGAGCTATTTTTCTTGCTCTAACTACAAATTTATTTCCGTGGACTAGGATATCTATATTAATTCCACAGTTACAAAGTTTTTTACAGTTTCCTTATCGATTTGATAGTTTTACTACGATTCTATTAGTAGCGGGGTTCAGTGCTACAATTTCTACGTTACCTTCGCCGAATGCAAAGAAAAATTGTTCATTGTTTTTAATTGTCGGAAGTATTTTTATTTTAGGGCAATCGTATAGTGATATTCAGACTAAAAATGAAATTTGGAATTCAAATGAGTCAATTATAGCTAAAGGACATGTTACAACCCCAGATTCTTTAAGTACTGTCCAAATAAGAAATGCTTTTACTAATCGTGATTTAAAAAAAGGGTTAGAGGTAGCACAAAAATCAACTCCAGATTATTTACCTAATAATCAAGAATTAAGCAAGGATCCTTACAATGAATATAAAAATGAAATTATAATGAATAAGTCAAATATTATAAAAAGAGTGACAGATAAGGGTGATTTATCGCTTAGATGGACTGCAACAAAAATAGGAGAAACAATGTCCTTACCTATTATTGTTTATAACAATTCAAAAGTTACACTAAATGGAACTAAGCTTAATATAAAAAAGATTACCTTATCAAATATAGGTAGTCCAACGATTAAAGCAACAAAAAAAGGTATCAATAGAGTAACGCTTAGTTATCATTCAAAAATCATTACTAAACCTCGACTAATGATGGTTATTGCAGCGTGGGTGATTAGTAGCTTAGCTTTTATTACCTTTACTTATAGGGATTATAAAAATGACATTTAATATAAACAAACATATGATTTTAATATACTATATTAAGATATACTTTCTGAATTTGGGTTACAAAAACCTAATCAATAAAATAAGTAGTAGTGAAAAAGGTATAAACTAACAGAAATGCTAGTTTATACCTTTTTATGTGATCATTTATGCCCAATCCCCATTACGGAAAACGGGTACTGTACTGCCATCCTCACGAAGCCCATCAATTGACATGTCAGATGAGCCGACCATGAAGTCAACGTGCGTTTGGCTTAAATTTAAACCAGCAGCGGCTAATTCAGTATCGTTCATTTTAGTACCATCCTTAATAGAGAAGGGATAAGCGGAGCCAAGCGCTAAATGGTCACTGGCATTTTCATCGAATAATGTATTAAAGAACGTTATTCCTGATTGTGAAATTGGAGAAGGGTCTGGAACTAAAGCAACTTCACCCAATGATTTTGCGCCATCATCAGTCTCTAGTAAGTGCTGTAAAACTTCTTCACCTTGTTCAGCAGTTGCTTTAACAACCTTACCTGCTTCAAAAGTAAATTTCATACCACTCAAAGTAGTTCCTGCGTAGCTTAATGGTTTTGTTGAAGAAATGTAACCATCAATACGTCTAGAATCAGGTGCGGTGAAAACTTCTTCGGTAGGCATGTTAGCCATGAATTCATGACCTTGTGCATCAAATGAACCGGCGCCTTCCCACAAATGATTTTTAGGGAGACCGATGACGATATCTGTCCCTGGGGCAACATAATGTAAAGCAGAAAATTGTTCTTTATTTAATTCTTCAGCTTTTGTGCGCAATGTTAAATCATGTTGATGCCATGCTTCAATTGGATCTTCATGATCAATACGTGTTGTTTTAAAAATTTCTTCCCAAAGTCGTGAAACAGCAAGTTCGCCTTTTAATTCAGGAAAAACGAGTTCAGCCCAAGCAGTATCTGCGGCAGCGACTACAGTCCAACTAACGTCATTATTTTGAGTTGCTTTACGTAATGGACGTAGAGCTTGACCCATAGCTTTTTGGCGTGAGGCAATCTTTTCAGAAGGGATACCAGCAAAGGCATCAGGATCATCTGACATGACTGAGATGCGAGATGCTTTTTTAGCAACCCAATCTTCAACTTCTGAGGTTGCATAACCAGGAACGTCGACTAAACGGTCTAGTGGAGCAAATTCAAGGAATGATTTCGAGACATGACTATCTGCCCATTTAACGATAACTTCACTTGCGCCAGCAGCATAAGCTTCATTGACGATTAAATGAGCTAATTTTTGTTGGGTTACGGAAATTTGTAGGACGATTGTTTGGCCTTTTGAGACGTTAACACCGACTTTGACGATTAATTCAGCATATTTTTTAAGTTGATCTTCAAAATTTATTTTTGACATAGAAAGACCTCCAAATTTATTTATGAAATAATGATAACATATTAATGAGAAAATGATTAATAATTAGGCTATTAAATTTTTGTTAACAAAATCAGAATTTTGTCTTTTCTTTGGTATAATAGTAACTAATATAATCATTGAGGAGGCCAATTATGAAAAAAGTAAAAGTGATGACTGTTTTTGGGACGCGTCCAGAAGCAATAAAAATGGCACCTGTTGTCTTAGAGTTAAAAGAACGTACGACGGAGTTTGAAACAGTAACTGTCGTAACAGCACAACATCGCCAAATGTTGGACCAAGTCTTAGAGATATTTAAAATAACGCCAGATTATGATTTGAATGTGATGCACGCTAACCAGACATTAAGTGATACAACTCGAAATGTTTTACAAAAATTAGATGATGTTATTAAAGTAGAGCAGCCTGATATTATTTTAGTTCATGGTGATACAACAACAACATTCGCCGCTAGTATTTCAGCTTTTTATAATCAAGTGGCAATTGGACACGTTGAAGCGGGATTACGGACTTGGGATAAGTATTCACCGTTTCCAGAAGAAATGAACCGTCAACTAACAGATGTACTGGCAGATATGTACTTTGCCCCAACTTCGCAAAGCAAAACTAATCTGTTATTAGAAAATCATCCAAAAGAAAATATTTTTGTAACAGGTAACACAGCCATCGATGCTTTAAAACAAACAGTTCAAAAAGAGTATGACCATGATGTTCTATCAGAAGTAAATCCTGCGAATAAAATGATTTTACTCACGATGCATCGTCGTGAAAACCAAGGTGCACCTATGCGTCGTGTTTTCGAAGTGATTAAATCTGTCGTTAAAGATCAGCCAGATGTTGAAGTCGTTTATCCGGTTCATTTAAATCCAGTTGTTAAAGATTTAGCCGAAGAAGTCTTAGGTGGAGAACAGCGCGTTCATCTAATTGAACCGCTTGATGTGGTTGATTTTCATAATATCGCTGCAAAAAGTTACTTTATTATGACGGATTCAGGTGGTGTTCAAGAAGAGGCGCCATCATTAGGAAAACCAGTTCTTGTTTTACGTGATAACACAGAACGTCCGGAAGGCGTGAAGGCGGGTACATTGAAGTTAGTTGGAACTGACCCTGTGAAAGTCAAAGAAACCATGCTATCATTAATAACTAATAAGACAGAGTACGAACGAATGGCAAATGCTAAAAATCCTTATGGAGATGGGCAAGCAGCTAAACGAATATTAGATGCCGTTGCTTATCGATTTGGAGATAGTCAGCAAGAACCTGAACGTTTCGAATAAATGGAGGATTTCTAAAGCATGAGCAAAAGAACAAAACGTCCCATTATTATTGGTGTAACAGGTGGTACTGGTAGCGGTAAGACGACGGTTAGTAATGCTATTTATTCACAATTAGCTGGCGAATCAATCATGATTTTACAACAAGATACTTATTATAATGATCAAGCTGAAATGAGTATGGAAGAACGTAAAGCAGTGAACTATGATCATCCACTCGCGTTTGACAACGAACAGATGATTAGTGATTTGGAACAATTGTTGGATAATGAAGCAATTGATATGCCTGTTTATGATTACACACAGTTTACTCGTTCAAGTGAGACGATCAGAACAGAACCTCAAGATGTTATCATTGTTGAAGGAATTCTAATTCTAGGGGACGAAAAGCTCAGAAGTTTAATGGATATTAAAGTTTTTGTTGATACAGATGATGATTTACGTATTATTCGCCGTATCACACGTGATATGAAGGAACGTGGTCGCTCATTACAATCAGTTATTGATCAATACGTTAAAACGGTTAAACCAATGTATAATCAATTCATTGAACCAACGAAACGCTATGCGGATATTATTGTGCCAGAAGGTGGCGCAAATACAGTTGCTATTGATTTATTGTCAACTAAAGTCCGTGACATTTTACAACAAGACTAGCTAAAAAATCTCATACCAAAAAGTCCCCAAAAGTCTCATGACTTTTGGGGACTTTTTGGTATGAAAAAACTGTTGTTGGTAATAGCTTTTACGCTATTACCAACAACAGTTAGAGTGGACTTGTCATTTATGAACACTATTTTTGTCTAGTTTTCTATTTATAAAATGGAGTGTTATCATCGATAAAATACTAATAATCCAAGTTAAAATGACGAAAAACAAACGCCATGTAGTGATCATTTCCGATTGATATCTAAGCACTACACGATTACTCCCTTTTTTTGTTGCCTTAACAGTAGGGACACCTAATGCAGATAGAGATAATCGGTGTAATTGACTTCCATTTAAGGAGAGCTCTGAATTATTATAAACGACAATAGGAAGTGCGATGGATTCACCTTTTTTTGTCGCATGCCATTTAAGGATTAAATCACCATTTTTTGTAACAGTCTTAGTGATATTAGGACGATTCCTAACAATATCTTTCTTGTATTCTTTTTTATTATATGTTGTCTTTTGTTCTTGATTATTTGGTAAATAATCTGGGGCTATTTTTTTAACCACCTTTAATCCTTTTGATAAATCAGAACTAGTAAAATTAGTTCTAATTTGATCACTCGTTAGATGATTTGAAACGACAACGCTCCCTTTATAAATAAGAGGATCATTGGAATTCCAGAGCTTATTTTGCTGTTGAATATCAATATATGATTGACCTAAAATAAAAAGACTACTAATGATTAAAAATAACTCGCCAAACTTTTTAGGCTTAAATGAAGGTAGCTCAGAAAGAGAGTTGCCAAAACCAGCAAGTAATAAGACAGTTGCAAAACCATAAAAGCGGTAAGGAAATTGTAAAAAACTTCGAAGCTGTGGTATTAGATTCGATATTGTCGTCCAAGGAACAAGATTTGTTGATAACAGGAGAAATAAGGCTCCTAATAGTGTCATTAGCTTATTAGAAAGTGATACTTGTGACCACCTAGAAAATAGTAAAATAAATTGTAAAATGAAAATAACGCTCATAAATAGTCCTATAGATGAAGCGCTATAGCTAGTTGTTGAAAAACGCATTGTAGCACTAGCCATATCTAAGTGAGTGTAAGGCGAGTACAGCGTATTTCTTGTGAAAATTTCTAGCATAGCGCCCCAAACATTAAAGGTTAGAACAATAGTTAGAAGGGCCGCTAAGAAACATTTTGATAAAAGCTGTAATTTTTGATTTGTCTTGTAAAAACCGACAACAAAGAAGATAAAGATGACGCCAACCGACATTAAGGCACTTAAGACATGAATTTGAATAAGCGCTGAAATCAATAATGCTAATGGTAGTACTTTTAAATCCTTAGCATTATTTTTAATCATTTTAAGCCCGAGGATGACAATTAAGGGCATTAGCATAACGCCCCAAGACATAAAATTCTGGTTAATTGACCAACGGGTAACGTAAAAACTCCCCATAAATAGACTAGCAATCAATAATGAAATTTTCTTAGAGGATTGAAGCTCTCTAGATAGAAAATACATTGAGTAACCACTAATAAAGAAAATTAAAAAGGAGGTTATGATTTGAAATAAAATCCAATTATGAACAATTAAGAGTAAGATACCTAACAGATAAGCAAAACCTGGTCCATATAAGGCGTTAATAATGCGACCACTCTGTAAAAAACCATAGTTAGTTTGAAAATAACTAAAGTTACCTGTTTTAAATTGGATATAGGTATCGTAAATACGATTGAAATGAAAAAGCGAGTCACCACCTAAGACTAGACTGTGGTTGATTATTTGTGGAAGAACTAAAAATAAACTAATCAAAAAGATGGTTGTAAATACGATTAAACGATTTTTAAGATAACTGACTTTATTTAACAAGATAGTAAACCCCTAATAGATTTATTTAGTAGATGAGGTCATAATAATATCATTTATGTCTAATTAAAGTCTTCTTAAACGTCTCCAAATTAGAGGTGTTAAACTATAACTCCCCCAAACAATGAGGCCAAAAACACTTAAAAGAAAACCAGTTGATAAGCCAGGTGTTTGATAACTATAAATGATATGATGAGTTCCTTTTTTTAATTTTAAGCCAATAAAAGCGCTATTTGTTTTAATAACGGGCACGCTATGACCATTATCAGTCGCTGTCCAACCTGTAGAGTAAGGGATAGATGATGTTAGGATACCTAATTTATTTGTTGTTATTTTGCCACTAACTCTATTTGTAGCAAATTTTAATGAATTTAATTTATTTTTCTGGATTTTTTTAACATCATTTGTGTAAGTTTGACCAAGCGGAACGGCAGTAATTTTAAGGTTGAATGAGTAAGTCCCTGAATTTGATAAAAGTAAATCCAAACTTTTGGGCATTTGTTTTTGATAGCCCATATTTAGGGTAGCATCAGATAAAACTTTAAAGAAAGAAAGATTTTCAATACCCAATTGCTCAATCGTATTAGTCGTTAAATTAGATTTAACCCCGATCGAATAGCCTGTATTGGAAGAACCTGTCGTCAGTTGCTTCCTAAGCGATTTCTGTGCTGACCGGGGACCATTCGTATCTAATAACTGGTTATCTGGTTTCGTAGTATTATTAAAAATAGCCATATTCACTTGTTCTTTAGAGGACAGTGATTGGTGCTTAATGTTAGTTAATGAAAGATGCAATTCAGAATTTTGATATTTTTTTGCGTTCTTAATGTCAATCTGATAGCTATCTGAAACAGGATTATTACGATAGTGATTATTGGTAATACGTGTTTTTGTTTCGTTAGGTTCTCCGGCGTTCACTGTTTTTACAATTGTATAGGCAACGTTTTCAGTATCAAATGTTGATTGTTTCTGGTTAAATCCGGATGTATCCGCGATACTAACGGCTTTAGCTAATTGACGTTCTTGATCAGAAGCGGATAATTTAGCAGTTTTTTGATTTGAAGTGACATCAGATTGCCAATAAATTAATGGAAAATTATTCTTAGTTTCATAAAGATTGGTTTTCTCAGGTTTATTTTTATTTTCAGATTTAGTTTTGAGTAATGTATAACCATAGGGGATCTTTGACTCATTTGGCTCATTTGAATGAGTAAAGAGATACTTAACGCCAAAAAAGTTATTAGCGATTGTTCGATCATCAAAATTTTCAATCGGAATATTATTGTTATATTGAGCATTTTGTAACCTGTTTGAAAATACTCCGACTGCGCCATTTTGAATCGAGTAGTATGAGTTAATTAAATTTAAATCATTATTTAAATTATTTCGTAACATGTAGTTAGAACCAAAGTTATAATTTTGGCTAATCGTTGAAACACGAAATGAGTTAGATTTAGGAAGAGAATTATCTAATCCATCAAATAGATTAGATGATAGTTTCTGGTAACTACCAGAGGGCATTAAAGTCTTACTATAAAAGTTAGTGAAAGGTGATGCAAAAGAAACCCCAGTAAAGATCAAGTTCACTAGGATAAGACCGAATATGATTCGACCAGAATTTTTATTTTGACGGTAAAGTAAGATTGCGACAAAAAAAGAAATTAAAAAGATAACAGGAATGAAAATTTCTGTCGTCCCATTAATATAAAAGGGTAATGATACTAAAAGTAAATAGATACCAAGACAAATACTGAGGTATTTAATTTCAGGCAACGTTATTTTTTTGAGAGAATCAATGAAGAAGGCACTTCCAAGTGAAATGGGAACAAATAATAATAGAATCCAACGATTAGAAGGGGCTTGAAAACCATTAAACATCGCACCAAACATTGGGAATAGTAACATAATCAACCCAATTGAAAGACTCGTTGTCATTAGTGGGTAGTGTTTCCAATGGTAAAACAGATGGAATAATGCTAGAACAGCTAAACTACTAAAGCCAAATTTAACCCAGAAAGAAGATACTCCGCCAGCAAGTAATTGAGCAGGTAAATTAATGTAGTAATAAGCGGGGAAAGAGGTCAAACCATTTGCGAATAGACCACCTGACCGAGTTGAACTAAAGACCGCAAGAATTGACGGTAGCATGATAAAGGCAGAAATCAGTAAACTGATGACTGTACTGATTAAAAAAGTGCCCGCTGTTTTAAAGAAACTGAGATTTTTTCGATAATAATAAATGAAACGTAGTACTAAATATACAAAAGCACCGATGCCTAAGACTATGGCGAAGTAAAAGTTACTGATAAACATCCATGAAAAAGCAAAAATGAAGAAATGTGGTTTAAACCCTTGTAAAATTTTTTCTATTCCGACAATTATAAGTGGAAAAAGAATGAATGGTGTTAGGAAAAAAGGTTGCATTAGGGATGAATAAAGTGAAAAAGAAGTGAAGGTATAAATGATTGCCCCACCTAAGATCGCGCTATTCGTTAATTTAAAGTGTCTCGCAAAGAAGATAAATGATAGCCCCACGCAAAATAACCTCAAAATGAGTGTGAGCTGGTAAATAGTCACAACGGCACTTGAGGGAAATAATAGCGTAATATAGGCGAATACGTCTCCAATAACGTAATAAGCAAATGTTTGAAATTGATCTGCGCCAAGCCCTAATTTCCAAGACCACATTTGGAGTGGTTGAAAGGGATGGTTGATGAATTCACCAAGTAGTTGACGATAATTTTCTAATACAGGTAGATGCTGTTCAGCAGGATCATGACTTTGAATTAAAGAGTATCCAGCTAGTTTGTAAGTTCCAAAAATAAGAACAGCTAAAATTGCAAAAATGATAATGTAATAAAGATAGGTCATTTTTGATTTTTTTAGATCGAAACGAAACTTCTGCATAGCTGGAATCCCCCTATAATTAATCCTTTTTTGAACTGAAGACGTCTGATTCTTTAATAATATAGACGGGTCTGTTTTTGACTTCTAAGAAAATTTTACCTAAGTATTTACCAAGAATCCCAATACAAAACAATTGAATGCCACCCATCATTAAGATAACTGAAATCGTTGATGGCCAGCCAGCTGTTGGATCACCATAGAGTAACGCTCTAATAATAATAAAGATAATTGCAAAAAGAGAGCCAACAAATGATAGGAAACCAACAAATGTTGCAATTGAAAGAGGTACTTCTGAAAAGGCTATGATACCGTCTAATGAATATTTGAATAAGCCCCAGAAATTCCAACTTGTTTTACCAGCAACACGTTCTTGATTTGTGTATTCTAAGTATTCCGTATTAAAACCAACCCAACTGAAGATACCTTTTGAAAAACGATTGTATTCTGACATTGATAAGACAGCATCAACCATTTGACGGGTCATTAAGCGATAATCGCGGGCACCATTAACAATCTCAGTATCTGAGATGCGATTTATTAATTTGTAGAAAAGAGTAGCGAATGCAGAGCGAATCACAGGTTCACCTTGACGAGTTGTCCGACGTGTCCCCACACAGTCGTAGTCATTTTCTGGATCTTCTAAAATAGCTAACATCTTAGGCAAAAAGCTGGTTGGATCTTGTAAATCAACGTCCATAACAGTTACGTAATCGCCAGTCGCTTTTTGTAAGCCACAATATAAAGCAGCTTCTTTTCCAAAATTTCGTGAAAATGAAGCATAATGGACTGTTGCTGGATGATCTTTTTGTAATTGGCGCATTTCTTTGAGGCTGTTATCAGATGAACCATCATTAATAAACCAATATTCTAATCGGATATCTGGTAAATTGATAGACTCCTTTTCAACCGCATCAAAAAAAAGCGGAATAGATTCTTGTTCGTTGTAACATGGCACAACGATTGAAAGAACTTTGGTTGTCATAAATAAAGTGCCCCCTAGGATGAATTTACTGAATTTTATTTTATGATTTTTTGAAAATAAATAACTTACTAAAAATATAATTAATTAAAACGATGAAAATTTGATCAAATAACTTAACGAGTGATGCATCTAAGTGTAAAACAGAAACACCAATTGTCATAATTAATTGATCAATGACTAATGATAGAAGTCTAAAGCCAAAGAAAGATAAAACTTCACGTATTAAACCTGAAACATGAGTGTTCTTTGAGCCAAATACCCAAAGCTTATTAGTGACGAATGCAAAAACAACCGAAACAAACCATGCAATTACGTTTGCAAATTGATAATTTACACTAAGGTATGATTGGAAAACAACAAAAGTAACGATGTTAATTAGGGTTGTTAGACCACCAAAAATTAAATACGAAATTAGGGCATAATGTTTATGAAATAATTCATTTATTTTATTCATGACTAGTTTTCACTGCTAGTTACTTTATCAAATAGCTCTTTAGCAAAAGCTTCTAATTTAGTGATATCTTCTTCTTCAGGTGCTAAATCGATTTTTAGATTAGCTGAACCCTTTGTTGCGCCTGCTTCTTCGAAAGCTGAACCAAACTTATCAACAGCAGTTCCAAAAAACTCACCATAAAATGTATCGCCAGAACCGGCAACACCGAATAATTTACCGGTTAAATCAAGCTCCTGTAAGTCTTCATAAAAGTCCATGCCTTCATCAGGAAGTGAGCCTTCGTCATAAGTATAAGGAACGACAACGCTGATATCGAAGTTAGTTAAATCAGATGCATCTGATTGTGAGATTTCTTCCATCTCAACTGTTGCACCTAAATTTTCAAATGCTTCGGTAATAATGTCAGCGATGTCTTCATTATTACCTGTAATTGTTGCAAAAATAACTTTAGCTGAAACCAAACTAAATTCCTTCTTCCATATTAAAATAGTAGTTAAAGTATATCAGATAAAAAAACGATTGTGAAAGGAATTGAGTATCTCGTAACAAATTCTATACAATTGCGGTATAATAGTTGAGAAGAATTATTTATTATAGGAGGAAACAAATTAAATGATCACATTAAAATCAGAACGCGAAATTGAAGAAATGCGTGCTTCAGGTGCTATTATTGCAGGGATGCATAAGGGATTACGAGATATTATAAAACCAGGTATTTCTAGTTGGGAAATTGAAACTTTCTCACGTAAGTATATTGAAAGCCATGGTGGTGTTGCTGAACAAATTGGCTTTGAAGGCTATAAATATGCGACTTGTGTCAGCATTAATGATGAAATTTGTCATGCTTTCCCACGTAAAGGGTTAATTTTAAAAGATAATGATTTAGTTAAAGTAGATACAGTTGTTAGTTTACATGGCGCAATGAGCGATTCTTGTTGGAGTTATGTTGTTGGTGAATCTACACCAGAAATTGATAAATTAATGGCAGTAACGCATAAAGCCCTTTACTTAGGAATTGATCAAGCCGTTATTGGTAACCGTATTGGTGATATTGGTCATGCTATCCAAACTTATACTGAAGACCAAATGGGCTATGGTGATGTTCGCGAATACGTTGGACATGGCATTGGACCTACCATGCATGAAAGTCCTTCCGTACCTCATTATGGTCAAGCTGGTAAAGGATTACGTCTTAAAGAAGGGATGACAATTACTATTGAACCCATGATTAATATTGGCGGTTGGGAATCAGAAAGTGATGATCCTAACGGTTGGACAACAAGAACTGCTGACGGTAGTTTGTCGTGTCAATATGAACATGTTATTGTTATCACAAAAGATGGTCCTAAGATTTTAACCTCTCAAGATCCAGAATTTGATGCGAAATATTTATAAAATAGATAGCTACAATGAACTGCTAACTTAATTGTTTAGCAGTTTTTTTGTATAATGTAGCGGATTCATGATAGAATTGTAATATTCGTAGAGTTTGAGATAAATTAATGGGATTTTGTATATCGTATAAAGAAAAAAAGGAGAAGTTAATTATGAAAGTTAGAAAAGCAATTATACCTGCAGCAGGTTTGGGAACTAGATTTTTACCAGCAACAAAAGCAATGGCTAAAGAAATGTTACCTATCGTGGATAAACCAACGATACAGTACATTGTTGAAGAAGCTAAAGCAGCAGGGATTGAAGATATTTTAATTGTTACGGGTAAAGGGAAACGCCCAATTGAAGATCATTTTGATTCAGTACCTGAATTGGAAGCTAATCTTAAAGCTAAAGGTAAATTAGAACAATTAAAAATGGTTGAGCAAACAACTGATATTAATTTGTTCTTTATTCGCCAGTCACATCCTAGAGGTTTAGGGGATGCTGTTTTAATGGCTAAAGACTTTGTTGGTGATGAACCCTTTGTTGTTATGTTGGGTGATGATATCATGCAAGATAAGGTACCATTAACAAAACAATTGATGGATCGCTATGAAGAAACACATGCTTCAACATTGGCTGTAATGGAAGTCCCACATAAAGAAGTATCAAAATATGGGGTTATTGCACCACAAAGTGAAGTGTCAAAAGGGCTATATGATGTTGAAAAATTTGTTGAAAAACCAGCTGTTGATGAAGCACCAAGTGATTTAGCTATTATTGGTCGTTACTTGTTAACACCAGAAATCTTCGGGATGTTAGAAACACAAGAACCTGGTGAAGGTAATGAAGTCCAATTGACTGATGCTATTGATCGTTTAAATAAAGTGCAACGTGTATTCGCGCATGAATTTAAAGGTGATCGTTATGATGTTGGAAATAAATTCGGTTATTTAAAAACAAGTATTGATTTTGGTTTGAAACATCCAGAAGTTAAGGATGAACTTAGAGAATACATTAAAGAGTTATCTAAAAAATTATAATAAAATTAGAAGATTGGGCTGATTTTAAATGCTCAATCTATTTTTTTGTCTAAATGTGATACAATTTATTCTTATATAGATGTATTTCGCGGAGGAATCGTATGAAAAGTAAGTTCGTTCAGTTTATTAAAATATTTAAAACACAATTTATTAATGCCGATGTTAGTAATTCTTCGGTTATTATTGCGTACTATACGTTATTATCGATTTTTCCAGCAATTATTTTTATTGGTAATTTAATACCAATGCTTCATTTAAAGGTGTCCGTTATTTTAGAATATGTAAAAGTTGTGATGCCATCCGCGATATATAGCATTTTAGCACCGTTTATTGAATCGTTTCTGAAAAATGGAAATGGTGGATTATTGTCAATTGGTGCTGTCGTAACGTTATGGACGACAAGTAAGGGGATTAATGCATTGAAGAAAAGTTTCAACCATGCCTATAGTGTTGAAACGAAGCAAAATCCAATTGTTGGGCGAATTGTATCGTTTGTGTTAACGATTGGGTTAGTTATCTCCTTAGGTGCTATTATTTTGTTCTTTGGGTTCAGTCAAATAGTAGTTGAGGTGTTGACACCCATTTTACATTTGCCGGGAGAATTTTTAACTGTGATTACCACGGTTAAATGGCCTGTCGCCTTAATCGGTATTTTTATTATTATTTTATTACTTTATCGGATATTACCTAGTGCAAGACTTAGGTTCAGGGCAGTTTTACCAGGGGCAATTTTGACAACCATTGGGTGGATTTTATTGACCCAAGTATTTTCGATATACGTGCAGTATTTCGGTGGCGCTTTTAGTAGTTATGGTGCAATCGGAACAGTAATGATTATGTTATTCTGGCTGGATTTTGGGGCATGGATAATCATGCTAGGTGCTGTTCTTAATGCATCGATTGCTATTGTTCGACATGGTGAAGTTGAAGCACAATCTATTCAGCTAAATAGCTTATTTAAGCAATATAAAAGTCGATTTAGTAAGAAAAAATAAAATATTATAAATCGTTAGGGGAGGTAAGTTAATTGAAAAATAAGTCGATTAATTTAAAAAATCATGTCGGTGTATTTATTGTTATGTTTAGTGTGAGCTTGTTTTTAGTCTTACCTCAGATACTCGCACATAGTTTAGTTTTAGGTTCTGATTCTTTATTTCATTTTAATCGTATTTACGATATCTATATGCAATTTAAAACAGGCAATTTTAACTATTTCCAAACAAATTACGGGTTTCAACAAAGTGGTCGGATTATCAATGCTGTGTATGGGCCTGGATTTGCTTATCTGCTAGGTGGGTTGCTACTACTCGTACATAGTTGGTTTAATTTTCAGGTTATTTCTTCTTTTTTAATTTTCTTTATTAGTGGTTACTCAATGTATTTACTAGCTAAAGAAATAACTTCGACCAAAGATATCTCACTATTAATGGCTGTTCTTTTTATGGGTAGCTTGTGGATTGCGCGATGGTCAACTGAGCAAAATTTTATGGCTTGGGGTATCATGCTAGTGCCACTAGTTGTTTTAATGGGTGTTAAAATGATCAAAAATAACGCAGAAGGATTGCGAATTCTACCCTTAGCGTTAACCATGTCGGTAATGATACAGGTACATGTTTTAAGTGCCTTGATGTCGATTGGTGTCCTATTCGTTTTTTTTATAGTTGGTTTTATTCAAACGAATCAAAAATCGAAACTATTATTAACCTGTTTTTGGGCGGGGTTATTATCGTTAGTTCTGACATTTAATGTTTGGGGTGCCATGTTAGATGTTTTCGCAAACAATAAATTATACGCACCGCACGTTAATGTGATGATGTCCAATTCAACTATGAATTTATCGATGGGGGGGCCAACGCTTACTAAAATTGGTTTGGTTATGAGCTTCATATTTGTAGTACAAATTAGTTTATTGTTTATAAAACAAGCAAAATTTACGGTTACTAATAAAGTAGTAACTAGTTTAGGTTTAGTTTTCTTAGTCTTAACGTCAAAATTAGTTCCTTGGACGGATTTAGCCCAGGTTATCCCATCAATACAAAGTTTCTTGCAATACCCACGTCGCTTTGAAGGGTTCGCTGTAGTTTTATTATTAGCGGGTTTTAGTGCAACACTATCAAGTAGTTCATTTAAAAATTATCGGAAGTATATTGATCTATTCTTAATTGTTGGAGGTCTTGTTGTCGGAGTACAATCGTATTTAGAAATTCAAAAAAGTAATGAAGCATGGCATACTAATCAGTCGATAGTTTCTCCCAATAATGTTGATATCGCAGATAATACGAGTAACGAACAGATTACCAAAGCATTTATGAGTTCAAATCTAGATGATGGTTTAAAGTTGATTACCAAGGCATCGCCAGACTATTTACCTAATAATCGAGTATTAAGTGAACGTCCTTATCATGATTATCGATTAGACATGAAAAAAAATAAAGATGAAGTAAGTAAAACGATTAATAGTGAAGGAAAGTTAAGTCTGAGTTGGAACGCAACAAAAAAAGGAAATGAGATTTCTTTACCCGCGATAGTCTATAATAATTCAACTGTTCAATTAAATGGTAATAGCCTTGATCCTAAAAAAATGACCTTGTCAACTATGGGTAGTCCAACCGTTAAAGCAACTAAAATAGGTACAAATAGGTTAGTCATTGGTTATCATACGAAAATAATAACAAGAATTAGTTTAATCATCGTTCTAGCCACTTGGATAATTAGTTGCGTTAGTGCTGTTTTTATAAAAATCACTGATTATAAAAAAGAAATTAAGTTATGATATAGTTTTAACAAGTAATAGGGACTTCAAAAAGAGAACATAATTAATGATGTTCTTTTTCTGTATTAAAAATGAAATATAATACTTTTAAATATAACGTATAATTAAAAGTGTAGAGCACTACAACTTTGAAAGCGTGGTCAAAATGTTTAGAATATCATATCAGTTGACAATAAGATTAAACAATGATTAGACAAACGATTTTAAGTTTCATTTAAGTCTGGTAACATGTATAATAAATTATTGTGTCATTGTATACATCTAAAAAATTTAGGGGTAATTAATTATGAGTGAAGATAATATTAAACACCAAGGTAGCCACAAGAAGCATCATCATAAAAAGAAAAAAATGAGTACACTGAAAAAATGGGGGATTGGTGTCGGAATCGTCGTTGCCGCACTATTGGTTATTGGTGGTGTGTTGATGGCGAAGGTTTATCTAGATGCAAAAGACGTTGTAGATAATACATATCAAAAAGTAAATGTTAAAAGTAAACGAACAACCGGGAGTGTCTCTCTTGATAAAGAGGCGCCTTTCTCAGTTTTAATTTTGGGTGTTGATACGGGCGAAGATGGGAGAACAGATCAAGGTCGATCGGATACAATGATGGTTGCGACAATTAATCCTAAAACAAACTTGACGACATTAACGAGTTTACCTCGTGATACGAAGATTCCGATTACAGGTCACGGGACAGATAATAAATTAAATGCTGCATATGCTTATGGGGATGTTTCCTTAGCGATGGATACTATTCAAAACTATTTAAATATTCCAATTGATTACTATGTTCAGATGAATATGAAGGGCCTGGAAGAATTAACGGGTGCCGTTGGTCCAATTACGGTCAATAATCCATTTGCTTTTTCAGCGGGAAGGCATCAATACGTAAAAGGTGATATTGAGTTAACTGAAAGTAATGTTTTAGACTTTTCTAGAATGAGACATTCTGATCCTAATGGTGATTACGGGCGTCAAAAAAGACAACGCTCGGTTGTGACTGAATTAGGTAAAAAAATAGCTTCTATTGATGGTGTCACAAATTATCAAGCAATTTTGAGTGTACTTGAGAGCAATATGAAAACAAATTTGAAATTTTCTGATATGAAAAAAATAGTGACTCAGTATCGTAGTGCTATAGGCACAATTAAAGATGTTCAACTTCAAGGACAATCACAAATGATAAATGGTGTGTCGTATGAAGTTGTTCCATCAGCACAAGTAACGAAAGTATCCAACATGATCAGAAAACAATTAGACTTAGACTAGGAGAATTATATCAATGGAAGAGACAATCAATCTTGAACAAGTTTTTAGCATTTTAAAGAAACATCTTAAATTAATTATTGGGTTAATAATTGCGGGGGCACTATTAGCATTTTTTGTAACCATGTTCTTTATGACGCCAAAATATAACTCGACTGTTCAAATATTAGTTAATAGAACAGAAACTGCCAATAATGTAGGGGCTGCTTACAATACACAGCAAGCAGATGTCCAAATGATTAATACGTATAAAGACATTATTCAAAATAAAATTGTACTAGATCCTGTGAGAAAAGAAATTGCTAAAAAAGATAATTTCGTTGGTACGAGTGATGATTTAAAAAATCAGATAAGTATATCAAATCAAGAAAATTCACAGGTTTTTAGTGTAACTGTTAAAGATACTAATGCATATCGCGCGGCTGATATTGCAAACTCTGTTGCTGATACGTTTAAAAATAAAATAAAAAAAGTGATGAAAGTTAATAATGTAACAATTGTTGCTGATGCAGTTGCAAAACCTAATGCAGTATCACCTAATAAAAAGATGAATGTATTAATAGGTCTGTTACTAGGGGGGCTTATCGGAATTGGGATTGCATTCGCAATAGAACTTTTTGATAAAACAGTTAAAAACGCTGATTTTTTGACAGATCTTGGTCTTTCAAACTTAGGTATGATTAACCATATTGACGAAACTAATAAGAGTCAAGGACTTTTTGGACAATCAACACCAAGAAAAAGAAAGCATACTAATTAAAATAGATAAGGGGTTATTGAATGATGAGTTTATTAAAAAAAGATAAAAAGTTATCAACTGATAGTATTGATAACGGTGTTGGATTAATTACTGTTACTCAACCAACATCAACGATTGCAGAACAATTTAGGACTGTACGTACGAATATCCAATTTTCAAGTGTTGATAAAGAAATGAAAGTTATTATGGCGACATCATCAGGTCCATCAGAAGGCAAGTCAACAGTTATAACTAATCTTGCTGTAACATATGCTAATCAAGGACTGAAAGTATTGTTAATTGATGCCGATATGCGTAGACCAACTGCGCATCAAACTTTTGGTTTGAGTAATGAAACCGGGCTTACAAATTGTTTGACTGAAAAAAGTATTGATGTTGCAAAAGCAGTTGAAGAAACACCAATTGAAAATTTATATGTTATGCCTGCAGGTCCTACTCCACCGAACCCTTCAGAATTATTGAATACAAAACGGATGGATTCTTTAATTACAGCTGTCGCTGAACAAATGGATATGGTTATCATCGATACACCACCATTAATTTCTGTAACAGATGCACAAATTGTTGCAACAAAAGTTGATGGTACAATTTTAGTTGTGAGACAAGGTGTGGCAAATAAAGGTGCCGTTTTGAAAGCAAAAGAATTATTAGATACCGTTCATGCAAGAATCATTGGGACGATTTTGAATGATGTTTCAGGTAGTGATGAGTCAGGTTATTATGGTGGGTATTATGGCTATTATAAATAATAATTAAGTAGACGTAGGATAATTTAAGGAAGCAGGGATTATAGGTGACTAGGAAAAGTAAACAGGTTGTTTTAACTGGATTGGATAGTTTGATTTGGGTAGTTTCAATTTCATTATCGAGGTTATTTTTAGGGCCGTATATTAGTTTTAGTAACTCTGATTTATTGGAATTTGGGTGTATATGTTTGATTTTATACCTAATAATTGGATACTCATTAAACCTCTTTTCTAAAATTAATAGGTATGCTAGCTTTAAAGAAATAATTGCAATTTTTATTGCAATAACAATTACAGCAGTTATTAGTAATATTAGTTATTTTTTCATAAGTTCAAATTATAGTATTCGTTTTGGAATATTAACTTATTTACTGGCCCTCCTTTTTATTGGTGGCAGCCGATTTGCATGGCGCTATCTTGTTGAAAATATCTTTAATAATGAAGAATCAGAAACATTAATTACAACATTAATAGTCGGTGCAGGGGATGGCGCAGAAGCTTTAATGGAAAGAATACAAAGAGATAATGCCGACTTGAATGTTATTGGATACGTCGATAATGATATTCAAAAACAAAAAATGTGGATGATGGGTAAGAAAGTTTTGGGAACTTTCCAAGAAATTCCAATGATTGTCGAAGAATACGATGTTGAACAGGTCTCAATTGCTATTCCTTCATTAAGTCCCCATAATTACGAGGACTTGTTAGATATTTTAAATCCTCTAAAAGTTAAAATTAATCGCATGTCAAGTTTTGAAGATATGTTAGAAGACAATAGTGATTCTAGAAAAATGCATGAGATTGACGTTGTTGATTTACTGGGTCGACAAGAGATTAAACTTGATATGGCTAAGATTGAAAGCAAAATATATGGTAAAACAATTTTAGTTACAGGAGCGGGTGGCTCTATTGGTTCAGAAATTTGTCGACAGGTTAGCAAATTTGGTCCTAAACGACTAATTTTACTAGGACATGGAGAAAATTCAATTTATTTGATTCATCAAGAATTAAAAAATCTTTATGCTGGGAAAATTGAAATTGTGCCGATTATTGCGGATGTTCAAGACCGGGCACATATTTTTGACTTAATGGCACAATATAAACCAGAAATAGTCTATCATGCTGCAGCACACAAACATGTACCATTAATGGAAGCTAACCCAACTGAAGCCATTAAAAATAATGTTTATGGTACGAAAAATGTTGCTGAAGCTGCTAAGTCTGCAAATGTGAAATCATTTGTAATGATTTCAACTGATAAAGCAGTAAATCCGCCTAATATTATGGGGGCAACGAAACGTCTCGCTGAAATGATTGTAACTAGTTTGAATGAACCAGGTCATACAAAATTCGCCGTTGTTCGTTTTGGTAATGTTCTTGGTAGCCGTGGTAGTGTTGTACCACTGTTTAAGAAACAGATAGCTAAAGGTGGACCAGTTACTGTTACTGATCTTAGAATGACAAGATTCTTTATGACAATTCCTGAAGCTAGCCGTTTAGTGATTCAAGCGGGGACGCTATCTAAAGGTGGAGAACTATTTATCTTAGATATGGGTAAACCGGTTAAAATTGTTGATTTAGCACGAAAAATGATTAAATTAAGTGGATATACTGAAAACGATATTGATATTGTTGAGTCAGGTATGAGACCTGGAGAGAAACTGTATGAAGAATTATTAGTAAGTAGTGAAAAACAGCAAGAGCAAGTATTTGAAAAAATTTTCTTGGGTAAAGTAACACCATACAAGATTGATGAAATTATGAGTTTTGTTAAGAGTGTAGAGCCGTTAACTGGTACTGCTTTGAAAAAAGAAGTTATTAGATATGCACATACTCATAATGGTGAACCCTCAATTGATTCGGAAGGTATGCGTTAATGTATAAAAAATATTTTAAAAGAACAATTGATTTTGTTATTTCTTTAGTAGGCCTTGTACTTTTATCGCCTATTTTTTTAATTATCGCAATTATTGTTAAAGTCGATTCGAAAGGCCCTATTTTCTTTGTACAAAAGCGGGTAAGTATTAATAAAACCTACTTTGGTATTTTAAAATTTAGGACGATGAGAACTGATACACCTGATGTACCTACTCACTTATTGAAAGATCCGGATGCTTTCATTACTCGCTCGGGTAAAATTTTACGAAAAACGAGTCTTGACGAATTACCACAAATTATTAATATTTTAACAGGTAAGATGAGTATCGTTGGTCCTCGACCAGCACTTTGGAGTCAAGAAGATTTAATTAACGAACGTGAAAAGTACGGCGCTAATAACGTTTACCCAGGGTTAACTGGATTAGCACAAATTAGTGGGAGAGATGAATTATCTATTGCTGAGAAATCAAAAATTGATGGTGATTACGTGCAACTTTTATCTTTTTCAGAAGATTTAAAAATTTTTTTTGGAACAATTACATCAGTTTTAAAGAGTGATGGTGTAAAGGAAGGTAAGAGTGATGACTAAACGAGTTTTGATAACCGGTGCACATAGTTATATTGGAGGGGCATTTAAAAGCTGGATTAATAAATCAGAATCGGAAGATATATCAGTTGATATGATGAGCGTTCGAGATGATAAATGGAGAGGAAAAAATTTTGGTCTATATGATGTAGTACTTAATGTTGCGGGTATTGCACATGTATCTTCGGATCCGAGTATGGAGGATCAATATTATAAAGTAAATAGAGATCTCGCAATTAATTTGGCTAAAAAAGCTAAATCTGAGGGAGTGAAACAATTTATTTTTTTATCAAGTATGATAGTATATGGTGAAAAAAATGGACTACAAAATACTAATATAATTACTCGAGAGACAATAATGAACCCAATTGATTTTTATGGTGATAGTAAGCTACAGGCAGATGTAGAAATTCAAAAATTAGCAGACGATAACTTTAAAACGGTTGTTATCAGAACTCCGATGGTTTACGGACCGAATAGTAAGGGTAATTTTCCAAGGCTACTGAAGTTAGCTGAGAAATCCCTGATTTTCCCAAGTATTAACAATGAACGAAGTATGATTTATGTAGATGTATTAACAGAATTTATCAAACAGATAATTATTAATGATGCATCAGGCCTTTATTTCCCTCAAAATAAAGAATATGTTTCTACAAGCGATGTAATCAAAGTAACAAGGAAATTATTAAGAAAGAAAGTATACTTTATCTCTATTTTTAATCCGCTTATTTCTCTATTATCAAGGAAGTTTCGTGTTTTTAATAAAATATATGGTAGTAAAGTTTATGATAAAAAAATTAGCGAGTGCTCTTTCGAATATACATTAGGACTTACATTAGAAAATACGATAACGAAAATTTTAATGGAGGATAAGAAATGAAAAAAGTTTTAATCGTTGCGTCGGTTGCTTCAATGATTGAACAATTTAATATGGATAATATCAGAATATTACAAGAATTAGGATATAATGTGGAAGTTGCAACTAACTTTTATTCCGCTGGAACTATACCAGATGATATGGCTAATTCCTTAAAAAAGAAGCTTGAAGGAAAAAATATAATTTGTCATCAAATTGACTTTTTAAGAGGAATTGGTTCAATAAAAGCAAATAAAAAAGCATATAATCAGCTTGAAAAATTAGCAAGTACAACTACCTATAATTTTGTGCATTGCCATTCACCGATGGGAAGTGTATTAACTAGATTAGTTTTTAAAAATAATAAAGAAACTAAAATTGTTTATACGGCACATGGCTTTCAGTTCTTTAAGGGCGGGCCGAAAAAAGATTGGATATTATTTTATCCTATAGAACGTTACTTATCTAAATATACGGATATTTTAATAACAATCAACAATGAAGATTACTCAATTGGAAAATCTTTTGGTATAAAAGAAGTTTTACATGTGCCTGGCGTTGGAATAAAATGGGAACAATTACGAGAACAATCAACTAATATCGATGAATTGAAAACTGATTTAAAGATAAGTAAGAATAGTAAAGTGATGATTTCTGTAGGTGAATTATCTAAGCGGAAAAATCATATTGTGGGAATAGAAGCAGTAAATAAATTGAAAGATAAAATTGATATTACATATATTATATGCGGTGTTGGAGATCAAAGAGATTTATTAGAAAAAAAAGTGAAAGAGTATGGATTAGAAGAAAAGATTATTTTTACAGGTTATTCTGAAAATATTAAACAATATTTAGATATAGCAGATTTTTCTCTTTTTCCATCTAAACGAGAAGGATTAGGACTAGCGGGATTAGAAGCTATGGCTACTGGTCTTCCATTAGTAAGTACTTACTTAGGGGGGATCAAAGATTACACAGAAAATGGTATCAGCGGGTGTGTAGTGGATGATCCTACTGATATTTCCCAGTTTGTGAAAGCTATAGAAAATTTACTAGGCATCAATGATAAAGAATACGAAAAAATTGTTAAAAACAATATTGAAGTATCAAAAAAATATAGTATTAAGAATGTAAATGAAATTATGTATAGTTTATATTCTAAAATTTAAATTATGCGATGTTGTCTATAAATTGAAAGGATTCGCAATGATTAAAAACACAAAAATAGTATTGATAGCTATATATTTTGGAGAATTACCAAATTATTTTGATTTATGGTTAAAATCAGCGGAATATAATAATGAGATAGATTTTCTAATATATACTGATCAAAATATATCTACAACCATACCGAATGTTAAAATAAAAATAGTCAACTTTAAAGATATTCAAGCGAAAATAAGATCACATTATACATTTCCTATAAAAATTAATAATCCGTATAAGTTGAATGACTACAAACCGGCTTACGGTGAAATATTTGAGGAAGACATCTCGGGATATGATTGGTGGGGATTTGTGGATATTGATACTATATTTGGAGATTTAAAAAAATTTTTATCTGAGGATATACTAAAAAAATATGACAAAATAAATACTCGTGGACATTTTCAAATGTATAGAAATAATAATCAAATTAATAATGCATATAAAATTGATCATCATAAAAAAGGGACGTACAATTATAAGCAGGCATTTACAACTGATGACGCAACTCACTTTGATGAAATTTGGGGAACTGCAAAATTTATGCCCGACACAGATATGAGAATATATGATCCATATAAAGAAAAGGTCTATTATGCTGATATTTGGGTAAAAGCATTTCGATTTATAACACTTGATATTTCTGAGGGAAAACAATATCAAGTGTTTAGATGGCATGATGGGGAACTAGTAATGAATTATATTGATAACGGAAAAATTAAAACTAAAAAGATAGAATATATTCATTTACAAAAAAGAAAAATGCAAGTTGATGTTGAAATATCAAATGATGACCATAGCTTTTTAATTGTACCTAATAAGTTTATAACAGATGAAAAGTTGTCTATTGAAAATATAAAGAAATATAATGAAGGAAAATGGCCTAATGGTATCCGCAGATATTTCCAATATTATATTAAGCAATTATTTAATGGGGAGCTTAAGGCTAGAATACGAAGAATTTGGCTCTAAATATAAGATTGAAAATAGATTAACACTTTTTATCTGAATATTAAAATCACTAATAAATATTAAGGAGAACTTAGTCATGAGTGATAATTTTAAAATTGATTTTGTAGTGACATGGGTTGATGGAAATGATGATATCTGGCGGAATAAAAAAAATAAGTACGCGGGAAACAAAAATTTAAATGCGGATGAACGTTTCAGAGATTATGATATTTTTAAATGGTGGTTTGAAGGTGTAAAAAAATTTGCACCATGGGTAAACCATATTTTTTTAATTACCGACAAACAAGTTCCGAAGTTTCCATTGGACATGAAAAATCTAACAATTGTTGATCATTCTGATTTTATTCCTGAAGAATATTTACCTACTTTTAATTCGAATGTCATTGAAATGAATATTCCAAGAATTAAAAATTTATCGGAACATTTTATCGTATTTAATGACGATACGTTTATAACTAACAAGGTAGATCCAACAGATTTCTTTTCTCAAGATGGGACTCCTAAGGATGTAGGATTAATGGGACTTATTCAACCGTCGGAAGAATTTTCGTTAATACCTTTTAATAATATACTTATTATTAATAAGTGGTTCTCAAAAAATAATATTTTGAAGAAGAATTTCTTTAAAATATTTAATTGGCAATACGGGTTTCAAAATGTAAGAAATTTCTTAGTTTTACCATATAGGTCTGTTCTGGGATGGTATGAACCGCATTTGCCTAGTAGTTTATTGAAAAGTACATTTAAAGAAATATATCAAAAAGAACCAGCTTTGTTAGCCGAACTTAGTAAAAATCGTTTTCGTACTAGAAATGATGTAAATATTTGGTTGGCACGCGATTGGCAACTTTCAAAAGGGAATTTTGAACCACGTAGATTTTCGTTTGGAAAGTTTGAGAAGTTGCCAGAAGATGGAGATTTTTCAAAAATAAAGCGCGCCTTAAAATCCAAGGCAAAAATAGTTGTTATAAACGACATATCGTTACCATTGGAGAGCCTTTCAGAAACGAAAGAACAATTAAGAAAAATATTCGCTGAACACTTTAGCTAATTAGGAGGATCTAATTATGAGTGACGTTGCAATTTTAATGGCTACCTACAATGGTGAAAAATTTTTAATGGAGCAAATTGAAAGTATTAAGAATCAATCATATGGGAATTGGCACCTATTTATTAGAGATGATTTTTCGAAAGATAATACCAGTAAAATTTTAGATAATTTTAAAAGAGATCCTAAAATAACGATACTAGATAGCTCGCTAAATATTAATGAAAAGGGCCAATTAGGAAATTTTGAAATTTTAATGAATAACGTTCCAGACCAGTATGAATATGTTATGTTCTCAGATCAGGATGATGTATGGTATACAAATAAAATTGAGATATCATTAAATGAAATTAGACACCTGCCTAACGAAAAAGTACTGCCTAAGCTTGTATATACGAATTATGACGAGTTTTTTGAAGTAGTGGGGGACGGAAGTGTGAACTACAGTGGTGTAGAAAAGAAAAATAAACCAACATATCAACGTATTTTTCTACATAACTGGTTAATGGGTAATACGATGATTATTAATCGTAACTTATTAGAAATTTCAAAAAACATCCCGATAGAAGCAGTTAATCATGATGCATGGCTTGCATTAGTTGCTGGATTATATGATGGGATTGGATATATAGATAGTGCGACTGATGGTCATAGAATGCATTCATTTAATATTACAAGAGGTGCCGATGCACATAAAAAAAGTACAATTATAAAAAGTAAGTTAATTGATTTAAAAAAATATAAAGTTAAATTTGATCGATTTTCCAAATTGGTTAATGAATTAGAACTACAATTTTCAAATTCGCCTATTAAAATAAAAAAAAGAATTACTATGTTGAAATATTTTGTAGAAAAGAAGGGTATCGAAGCCATAATATTTGGCAAAAAGAATGGTTTTTTTACCAATATTCACGGTCACAATACCTTACTCTATTTGGAGGAAATATTAAGGTTATTCAAAAAATAATGTTAGTATTTACATAAAATTTAATTAAAAATGGAATACAGCATAAGCAAATTTCATTAATTGTTTAAGAAATGACTATCTAGGAGTTTATATGACATATTTATTTGCAATAGTAACCAATTTCTTTTTGGATCATGTTCATGGTAAAAAAAATAATATCATTCCGTTCATTGGAATCGGAATATTAGCATGGCTAGCGGGTGCTGCTAGTAAGATGACGACGACCGATTATCCTAGTTATCTTATTAATTATGATAATAGTTCTTTAGCACCATATAATCACCAATTTGAGTGGGGCTATATGTGGCTTTCTCGAATTTTTGCGGCAAACGGAGTGACATATGCTGATTTTAGATTAATATTATTTATTGTTAGTTTTATTATTTTGACAGTTGCAATATTAAGATTTACAAAGAATTTAGGATCTTTTGTTTGGGTTTTTGCAATTTTTCCTTTTTTTAATGAGGCAACACAGGCACGTAATTTTTTTATGATTTCTATTGCTCTATTAGGGCTAAGTTTTTTACAGAAAAAAAATGTAAAAAATATTATTATTGCCATCGGATTAATCTTATTGAGCGCATCAATGCATTCATCTGGATATATATTTTTAATAATAATTCCCTTAAGCTTTTTGAGCGAAAAATATGTGAAAATTTTTGTACAATTAATTATTGGTTTTTTTGTAATTTTAACAATTGTACAATTTATTCCAGGTTTAAGTGGTTTATTGAAAAATATAATAACGAAAGTTTCATTGCATTCATCTAGGACACAATTGTTTGATAAACTGAACACAAGTTATGCTGCTGGTTCATCAAAAATAATGCTTATAGAAATAGCTTTATCATATTTTTCAATGTTAGGACTTGGATATTATTTTTTGAAAATTAATAGCCTATCAACTGAGATTAAAAATAAATTGAAATTGTTATTCTTAATTTCGTTAACTGGTCTTGTAGCACTCCCATTTTTAGTTATGTCGATACAATATCAACGGTTCCAACGTAACTCTTTCGCACCAATTATAATTGCATACGCGCTAATTAGGGAGCATAAAGATGAGATTGATAGTAGAATATTATTAAAGATTGATTTAATGATGGTGGGGATACTCTTATTAGCTGTTATAGCGTTTTATGGAGTGTTAGTACCACAAGAATTTGTTGACAGTATTCCATATTTAGTACATTGGAAATCGCTTTAGCATTGTCGTTTAAAGAAAAGTAATTAAGGAGTAAATTTTTGAAAAATATAGCTGTGATTATGTCAACGTATAATGGCGAAAAGTACGTCGAGGAACAATTAAATAGTATTATTGAGCAAAAATATAAAAATGAAGATAACATACAGATTTATGTTAGAGATGATGGTTCAACAGATAATACAATAGATATTTTAAAAAGATACGAAAATAAAAATTTGTTAAAAATAATTTATTCAAGCGGAAATATGGGTGTTAAACGTTCCTTTTTTGAATTACTTAGGGTTGTCGATGCTGATTACTATTTTTTTTCTGATCAAGATGATGTTTGGGTTTCAGATAAAATAATGCAATTTATGGATAAATTTGATTTGTTAGACAATAAAATAACACAAGCTATATTTTCAGATCTTATGATTGCTGATAAAAAGGCTGTTTCAACAAATATTAAAATGTCTAAAATGTTAGTAGGCGAAAATTATAATCATTCATTGAATGATTTATTATTCAATTTTAAAGTAACCGGAGCGGCATTAGCAATTAATAAGAAACTAAGAGATGAAGTACTTATGTTAACAGATGAAGATATTGAAAATGTAACAATGCATGATTCAATTATTGCTAAAATCAGCTCAGCAAGTGGGAATTTAACGTACATTGATAAAGTAACGGTTTACTATAGACAACATGAAAATAACGTCATCGGAATTGGTAAGAGTAATGTACACTTGTATGAAGTTTTTCGTAGATTAAAAATAAGATATAAACAATTAGGTCGGATTAAAAAGGAAAATATTGTTCTGTATGAAAGATTTTCTAATATCATTAAAAATGATACTGAAAAAAAAATGCTAGAAGATACATATAAGTTTTATGATACAAAGAATATCTTTAAAAGATATTCTTTGTATCATAAATTTCATAGTTTAATTAATACAACAGCACAAAGAATAATTATATGGTTTGTTTAATAGAGAGTGATTAGGTGGTTACTATCAATTTAATAAAAAAAAGTTTTAGGCGTAATTTTATTACGGCATATAATATGATAAAGTATATGAAAAATAAGATGAACTACGGAAATAAAAGGTATAAACAAGTAAAAATAATTGAAGAAAAAACTGATTTTATTAATAGCGTGTCATTAGTGGCAATTATTAAAAATGAAGCACTATACGTTCAAGAATGGATTGAATATCATAAAATTATTGGTATATCAAAATTTTATATTTATGATAACGAATCTACTGATAATTTAAAAGAAATTTTAGAACCGTATATTAAAAGTAAAGTGGTTGAATATATCTATTTTCCGGGTGATAAGCAACAAATACCAGCATATCTGGATGCTGTCGAGCGCTGTAAGACAGAAACAAAATGGCTATTAACACTAGATTTAGATGAATATTTAGTATTAATTGATGAAAAAAATATTGATTCTTTTTTAAATGAATTTAGTGAAAACGTTGCTCAAATTGAAATTGGTTGGGTGATGTTCGGCTCATCTAATTTGATTAAAAAATCAAATGGATTAGTTACTGAGACATTTTTAAATAGATCAAAAAATGATATTATTTTAGATTCAAAACCTATCGTAAATCCTAGATTAGTAATTGATATGAGAATACCACATTGGTATGATGTGGCCGGTAAAACGACTGATGAAAACGGAAATAGGTTATGGGGATATCCATGGACAAATGAAAAAAGACCTAAAATTGTATCAAGGGAACACGTGAGGGTTAATCATTACTATGCAAAATCACTTGAAGAATTCGAGAATAAAGTAAAAAGAGGATATGCTGATCAAAGTAATGATATAAAAGAACGTAGTTATCTTGATTTTAAGAAGCACGATATTAATGATGTCTATGATAACGGCATGTTAAAGTACACGGATAAAATTAAAACAGAAATTAAACGTGTACAAGAACTTAACAGATGAGGGTAAGTGTGATGTATGAATAATAATTCTCGAACTGGTATAGCAGCTAAAAATACATCAATCGCTGCACTATCGCAAGTAATAATGTTAGTTTTGAAGTTTGCATTGCAGACAGTATTTATTAAAACTCTTGGTGCCGATTACATGGGAATCAATGGGCTATATGCTAATGTGTTGAGTTTTCTATCCTTTGCTGAATTAGGGATTGGTGGGGCGATAACGTACTCACTGTACGATCCTCTTGCTACTAGTAATCATGGTGAAATTGCTGGTGTCATGAATTTATTTAGAAAAGTGTATAATGTGATTGGTATCGTAATTTTGATTATGGGTTTAGCATTTACTCCATTTATAACTATTTTAATGAAGGGCGGTAGTCCTGTACCATTTCCGCGAGTTATGTTTGTACTATTTTTATTAAATACGGTTGTTAGTTACTTTTTTACGTATAAACGTTCCTTATTAATTGCAAATCAAGAAGGATATAAGGATAGTTTAAATAGATTAATTTTTACGATAATGCAGACAGTATTACAAATTATCTTTTTACTTTTATTTAGACAATATGTTTGGTACTTAGTAATCCAAATAATTATAACATTGTTATCTAACTTGAGAATTTCAAAACTTGTTGATAGGGAATTTGAATTTCTTTCCGAAATGAAAACTGTTAAAGTAAATCCTAAAGTCATCAACTATATGAAGAAAAATATATTTGGGACTGTTTCTTCAAAAATTGGTACTATATTAGTTTTTGGAACGGATAATATATTAATATCGGCATTTTTAGGCGTTAGATTAGTAGGAATATATTCTAATTATATGCTGATTGTAAATAGTATTTCCAGTGTGTTGACACAAAGTATCTCTGCTGTCACAGCTGGATTAGGTAATCTAGGAGTAACGGAGGATGAAGATTATCAAGAAGTTGTGTTTTATCGTTATATGTATATAAATGCCGGTATTACATCAGTTATTGCTATAACGTTATACGCAGTTATTGAATCTTTTATTAAATTTTGGATAGGATCAAATTACGTCTTATCGAACTTTACCGTGTTACTTATTGTTATAAATTTTGTACTTGTTCAATTTAGACAGACTGTATTAAATTTTATTGGTGCACGTGGATTATTTTGGCCAATGAGATATAAATCACTACTTGAAGCTGTAGTTAATATGATAGTTTCAATTCTTTTGTTAATGACAACAAATCTCGGCATTAATGGTATATTAATTGGTACAATAGTAAGTAATATTGGAATTAATTTATGGTGGGAACCACTTATCTTATTCAAATATGGATTCAAACGTAGTATGAAAAAATATTATCTTAAATATTTTGGTTATATGGGAATAATTGGAATAGAATTAGGAATAATTTCGTATTTACTAAAAATTATTGTAATTCAAGGGATTTTCAGTATTTTGATAGCATCTGCTGTTGTATTTATTCTAGCAAGTACATTATTCTATTTCTTATTTATTAGATATGACGAAACAAATTATGTTAAAAAATTGGTTTTAAGAAGGATATTAAATAAATAATGATTTTTATTTTTAAAAGCTGTGTTAAGTAGTTATTGTAGCTACCATTTACAAAAATTAATTAGAATATTTTAGGAGGAAAAGTGTATGAAGGGAATAGTTTTAGCCGGAGGTAGTGGGACTCGTTTATATCCATTGACACGTGCATCAAGTAAACAGCTGATGCCGATTTATGATAAACCAATGATCTATTATCCAATATCAACATTAATGTTGGCAGGTATCAAGGATATTCTAATTATTTCTACTCCTGAAGATACGCCACGTTTTCAAGAATTATTGGGCAACGGTTCTGAATTAGGCATTAATTTAGAGTATGCCGTTCAACCTACACCAGATGGATTAGCAGAAGCATTCATTATTGGTGCTGATTTCATTGGTAATGATAGCGTTGCGCTCATCTTAGGTGATAATATTTATTATGGTCCAGGTATGACTAAGATGCTTGAACGGGCTGCAAATCAAACTGAGGGGGCTACCGTATTTGGTTATCAAGTGCGTGATCCCGAGCGTTTTGGTGTTGTTGAATTTGATGAGAGCCATAAAGCAATTTCGATTGTTGAAAAACCGGATCACCCTAAAAGTAATTTTGCAGTAACAGGCTTATACTTTTATGATAATTCAGTTGTTGATATAGCAAAAAATATTAAGCCGTCACCACGTGGCGAACTTGAAATTACGGATGTTAACAAGGTCTATCTTGAAAAAGGAAGACTACATGTTGAAATTATGGGACGTGGATTTGCTTGGCTTGATACAGGGACACATGCAAGTTTACTTGAAGCAGGGCAGTTTATTGAAACTGTTCAAAGAATGCAAAATATGCAAGTAGCTAATTTAGAGGAAATCGCCTATCGAATGGGTTATATTTCACGCGAACAATTAATTGATCTAGCACAACCACTCAAAAAAAATGATTATGGACAGTACATGTTACGTATCGCAGAAGAAGAGGATAAAAAGTAATGGGTAAATTAAAAGTATCAACAACAAAGTTACAAGATGTTAAGATTATTGAACCAGCAGTATTTGGTGATAATCGCGGCTTTTTTACGGAGTCATATTCAGACAAAGATTTCAAAGAAGCTGGAATAGATATTGATTTTATCCAAGATAATCATTCATTATCAACACAAGCTGGCGTTTTAAGAGGACTTCATTTTCAACGTGGAGAAGCTGCACAAACTAAATTAATTCGGGTCGTGACAGGGGCAGTACTAGATGTTATTGTCGATGTTCGAAAAGGTTCACCTACTTATAAACAGTGGGAAGGATATATTCTTTCTGCAAGTAACCATCGCCAATTATTAGTTCCTAAAGGGTATGCCCATGGATTTGTAACATTAACAGATGATGTTAATTTCCTTTATAAATGTGATGGTTACTACAATGCAGCAGCAGATGGTGGGATTTCATTTAAAACTCCTGAACTAAATATTGATTGGCCTATTGATTTTGACCAAGCAATTACATCTGAAAAAGATGCTGCACAACCAACGTTTACAGAGTTTGAAAAAGACAATCCGTTTGTGTATGGAGAAATCTAAATAGGAGAGGTGTTTTTAAATGAAAAATATTATTGTAACAGGTGGGGCCGGATTTATTGGTTCTAATTTTGTCCATTATGTGGTTAATAACCACCCAGATGTTCACATTACCGTGTTAGATAAATTAACTTATGCAGGAAATAAAGAAAATTTAGCTGGACTACCTGCTGATCGTGTTGAGCTAGTAGTGGGAGATATTACTGACGCTAAACTAGTTGATGAACTTGTTAGCAAAACAGATGCGGTAGTACATTACGCTGCAGAAAGTCACAATGATAATTCTTTAAAAGATCCATCACCTTTTATTCAAACTAATATTATCGGAACATATACATTGCTAGAAGCTTGTCGTAAATACAATGTCCGCTACCATCATGTTTCAACTGATGAAGTGTATGGAGACTTACCATTACGCGAAGATTTACCCGGTCATGGGGAAGGTGAAGGTGAAAAATTCACACCTGAAACACGTTATAATCCAAGCAGTCCATATTCATCAACAAAGGCTGGATCAGATTTATTAGTTCGTGCATGGGTGCGTTCATTCAATTTACAGGCAACAATTTCAAATTGTTCCAATAATTATGGACCATACCAACATATTGAGAAGTTTATTCCAAGACAGATTACTAATGTTTTGAGTGGAATCCGGCCTAAGTTATATGGTTCTGGTAAAAATGTTCGCGATTGGATTCATACTAATGATCATTCAAGTGCTGTCTGGGCTATTTTAAATAAGGGTCGTATTGGTGAAACTTATTTGATTGGTGCGGATGGTGAACAAGATAATAAGGCTGTTTTGGAGTTGATTTTAGAATTAATGGGTCAACCTAAAGATGCTTATGATGTCGTTAAAGATCGCCCAGGACACGATTTACGATATGCTATTGATTCATCAAAATTACGTGAAGAGCTTGGTTGGAATCCTGAATTTACTGATTTTAAATCAGGATTACAAGATACGATTGATTGGTACCGAAATAATGAAAATTGGTGGAAAGCTGAGAAAGATGCAGTTGAAGCAAATTATGCAAAAAATGGACAATAATAACTAAGAATGGACTTAAGTCCATTCTTTTTTTGAAGGAGCTAATTATGAAAATATTAATTACGGGTGTAAATGGTCAATTAGGAACAGAATTAAGTCATTTATTAGATGAAAAAAAGATTGTATATACAGGAACTGGTTCTAAAGATTTAGATATTACTGACTCAAAAGCAGTTAATAATTATTTTTTAGATAATCGCCCAGAAATTGTCTACCACTGTGCAGCTTATACAGCTGTTGATAATGCTGAAGAAGAACCTGGTAAAGCTATTAATGAACAAGTTAATGTTATAGGTACTCAGAATATTGCCACAGCAGCAGAATCTGTGGGTGCTACGTTAGTTTACATTAGTACTGATTATGTATTTGATGGGACTAATGATCAAATGTATACAGAAAAAACACCCACTGCGCCTAAAAATGAATATGGTCGGACGAAGTTAGCTGGAGAAGAAGCCGTTGCTAAAATAATGAGTAAGTATTATATTATCCGTACATCATGGGTTTTTGGCGAATATGGAAAGAACTTCGTCTATACGATGCTAAACTTAGCTAAAACTCATGATCATCTGACTGTTGTTAGTGATCAGGTTGGACGGCCAACTTGGACTAGAACGCTGGCTGATTTTATGTTATATGCAGTTCAAAAAAATATTCCTTATGGGTTATATCAGCTTTCTAATGATAATTCATGTACTTGGTATGAATTTGCTAGTGAGATTTTAAAGGATGAAGTAGTTGAAATAAGTCCAGTAACGTCTGAAGAATATCCACAAAAGGCATACCGACCTAGACATTCAGTTATGGATTTGAGTAAAGTTAAAGCAACGGGATTTGAAGTACCAAGTTGGCAAGATGCTTTACATGAATTTATGGCTAAAATTGAAGTATAGAAAAGGGGAGTTTTCTAGTGATTTGAGAAATTGAATCATTAGAAGTCACTCCTTTTTATTTTCACCCAATTTAATGCTAACATAGTACCAAGGAGATGATTCAAATGACAATACCATTAGGATTAAAGGCGGGAACTGACCCAATTCAACTCCATGATCGGTTACAACATAATCCAGATATTTTTGAATTCTATCTAAATGAATTTGATGTTTCTGGAGATGGATTAAAACGATTATCAGATGAGATTGATGAGGTGAAGGCAACTACGAAGAAGATTGTCATGCATCATCCAATGAAGGTTGGTGAACAATCTGTTGAATTAGCCGTTTCCGAAACAGCTGATCCTAGGTTATATCGTTTTGTTAGAGAAAGTACTGAGACATTGATTCAGCTCGCAAAAGATAAATCAATTCAAACCCTCATTCATGGTTCATATAATCGACAAACGCCAACAATTATTGCTGAATATCCTAATTTTGAGGTTGCGGAATCAGCGTTATTTAATCGGATGGATTATTATCAAAAATATGGACAAAATAACGTCATGTTTGAGAATTCGATTTCTGATTTATTTTATTATGGGTCTGAAGAGATGGATCAGTTTATTCTACAAAAAGGGTATCGCTTAGCATTTGATACATCGCATGCCTTTATTAAACAAGCAGGTAGTAATACTGACTTACAAGCGAGTTTGAAACGGTTAATGCCAAATATCGTCCATTATCACTTAGTCGATTCAATGGGTAAATTTCATGATAGTTTAACTTTAGGAAAAGGCAAGATTGATTGGAAGTTAGCATATCCTTTGCTTAATCCAAATGCAACGACTATTTACGAAATTGATTTAGAAAATCAAAATGATTGTCGCGAAATGTTGGAAAGTCATGAATATCTACAAAATTTAATAGAAAAATAACCATTGGTTTTGAACTTTCAAAATCAATGGTTATTTTTTTCGGTTATCAAACCAGTAGAGTAAACACCCTAGTACTAACACGATAACGCCGAATAAGATGATTTTCCAATTAAAACTTAACAGTAAGTAAAGTGAGATAATTAATGCAAGGCTTGGAATAATTGGACCACCTGGTAATTTGAAACCTTTTGGTAAATTTGGATCATTATTGAATTTAAATGTTGCTAGAATTGTTGGTACATATTGGACAAACGATGCAAAGACAATGCATGATACTAAGAATAAATAACTACCGCTAAGTAGCAGGAGGATGCTTGTGATAGATGTCACAATGATTGCGATAACCGGTGTATTGTGTTTACTTTGCTTACCGATTATTTTTGGTAAAAGCTGATGTTCATTTGCTAGCGATGCAGCCACAATAGGTGTATTGAATGATACTGAGATGGCAACCCCAAGAATAGAGATCAACATCCCAATGATAATGATCATATAACCCCACTGACCAAAGATACTTTTGAATGCCGCAGCAATTGGTAATGAGTACGATCCTAAGTTAGGGCCAAGGATACCCACGGCAACCGTTTGAAGTAAAACATATAATAAAGTCACCGTTGCAATAACGCTTAATAGTGCTTTCGGAATATTCTTTTCCGGATTATCCATTTTAGCAGCAGCAATCGGTAAAAATGAAAAGCCAGTATACATATAAAAAATGACACCAAATGCTGTATTAAATTTCGTAAATAACTGAGTGTTACTGTGAATATCAGTCGGAATCATGGGCGTAAAATGAGCATCCTTAATGAAGAAAGCACCGACAATAATAAAGAGTAACATGATAAATACTTTAGCTGCAGAAGACAGATTGTCTGCGAAATCTAGAATAGCTGTTCCAAAATAATTAATGATGCCTAGAATAATGACTAAGGCAATTGCTGAAACATCATAAATAAGCGTTTGTTGTAATGCTGGAAAAAGTATTTTTAAGACAGTTAGTAACGCAGCAATTTCGGCTGACAAAGTCACTACGCCTAATATCCAAGTAAATATACCAACTTGAAAACCAGTAAATTTACCGAATGCATTATAGGCATATAACCAAGCCGCACCATCTTCCGAAAATTTACTTGCTAGTGTTGCGTAACAGAGCACAATCATGGTGACTGCTAATGCTGCAGCGATAATTGTAAAGATACTGAGTGGTCCAATATCATTATAAATTTTACCAGATAATAAGAAAATCCCCGATCCAATAATACCGTTAATTCCTAACAAGAAAACCGTGAAAAACGTCATTTTTTTATCTTCTATTTTATTCATTACAATCCCCCTAAATTTTAGAATAGCCAATATGATGTTAAAAGGCAATTGATAGGTGCTATGAGGGTACAAAAAAAGCCAACAATTAAGTTGGCTTTTACGGTTAAACTAAATCGTTTGTGTAGATTGGTGTTTCAATGGTTTCAACAAATTGTGCTGAGATAGGGGTTACGAACATTTTTTCGTTATCACGATGGAATAAATCAGAACCTGTAATGTCATCCATGGCTTTCTTAACGGTTGCTGGATCTAAATCTGTATTAACGTAACGTAATTTCATATGGCGCGTTTTACCCGCTTCATTTTTAAATGCTAAATCTAATTGTTTCATATAATTTCCTCCTTAGGTTTGATTAAGCTAAAAGACTTGATTCTGTGCGGATGGTCATTTTAACGGTGTTATCACCAGTTAATGAAGCAACTGTAGCGCCGAGTTGTGCAATAGCTTCGTTAGAGGCATTTTCAGTAATGTTAGCGAATGAACGTTTACGTTCAGAGCCGTCAGAACTTAATCCCTCAACGATAACGTTTGTTTTTACCCAAGTTTTACTCATATATGTTCTCCTTTGTGTGTCTATATTTGATAAGTGCCGCGACGCCTTACATAGATAATAAAGAATCGGTTAACCATTTTGTAAAGCAAATACTGATATTTATTCTTGATTCATTTGAGCAATGACTAAAAGTACTTTCCGACCGACGCTATTACGCCAGTTATAGGCTGTTTGACGGCTAACATGATGACTGGCAGCAATTTCTGTGACTGTTTTGTGTCTAATATAACAATCGACTAGATAATGTTGTTCGGCGTTTGAACAGAGGTCATAGAGTGATTTAAAAAGGTGTTCTGTAAATAATTTTTCAGCGATAGTATCTTGTGTTTGGAGGGTTAAATCAATGATGGAATCAGTTGGATTAGTTGAATCATCCTTATTAGGTTCTAAATGCGTTTGTTGATTAGATTGTCGATTAATTAAATCAAGAAGTCGCCAGTAGACACGTTGATAGGCGTAAACCATGAAAGTTTGTTCATTATCTTCAATAGTTTTAGGGTATTGGTCATATGCAGCGCTGAATGCTAATCGTGCTTCTTGTACGAAATCGTCATATGAAGCATGCGATTGATTAATCGACATTCTTTTTAGAACACCAAAGATAAGTTTTTCACGGTCATTTTTCAGTAGAAAAGCTAGACCTGGGTTTATTTGATTTGACATATTAGTAGAGTTGCCTCGTTTCTTTTAAGATCCCTTGGCCAAGGTTCTTAATTAGAATACGAGGTTATTCAATTTTAAAATAGACGACGAAATGAGCGTATTTATGGGTTTTTGATGAGCATTTAAGAATTAAAGGTAGACTATTAATTTTCTTAAGATAAACTTAACAATTAGACTTAAGTTCACACAAGATTAGTTACAATTAAATCTGTAACATAGGATAAGTTGTTAAATGAAAGTAAGAAAAGGAGTAGGCTATTGAACTTGGAGAATGAATTAGAACGGGATTTTAAAGAAATTATAGATTATCCAGAAACACGCTTATTGACTGTTGGGTCTCAATATTGGCGAAACTTGTTGGAGAATCATCCAATAATAGACGTTACGGATGATCATTTTTTTACAGAACATGGAATTGTAACGGATAACTATCAAGTGAACATGGAGACAACTTTGTATATTCACCATATAACACACAGACGGGATGATTTACGATCCATTATTTTTGATAAGCATAAAGATATTTTATTATGTAAATACACAACAACAAATTTTGTGAATCGCTTGATTAATGAAAAAATTCTAACTTTTGTCGCAATGCGTGCGATTGTGTCATTAGTTGAAAAGAAACAAGCTCTACCTTACACATGTGGTATGTATCAGTTATTTCCAGATAGTGGGCCATCAAAACGGGATGCCTCATGGACGGCAGGACACCATCTTGCTAATATTTCCGATGTAGAAAATGGAACTGATTTATTTTTCAACAATGGATTAAGAATTAGAGTTCAAAGTAAGTATTCGCAATTTCTAAAGCAATTAAATTTAGCGCATCTTTTTACAGATATTCAAGTTTCTTTGGCCAGTAAAATAGCTGCAGAACTTGGTTTTGAAAATCCAACACCCCAATTTAGATATCATGATGCTATCTTATCTTTAGTTCAGAACAGACGTGATACCTATGTGGATAAAATAGATTTCATTAAGGAAGTTAAGCATTTATTAGCCATCTACACGTTGAAAGGGTATTCTGATGAATCACCTGACGACTCAATTATCAAAAAAACGTGTAGTTGGGCGCATACTAATAGAGGCATTATGCGTTACTAATTGTAATCATAATGTAACGGAAAAAGGCGTTATTAGACATGCAAATTTGATATAATTAAAGCTGATAATTTCGGAAAAATAGGGGGAAATATGAAAAATAAAAAGTTGTTAACAAAATTAGTTACGGTAACATTTGTTGCTATTACGGGATTTAGCTCAATAAACTTACCAATTGGGAATCAAAGTAAAAATGAATCAACAGTTACGGCAGCCACGACTGCCCAAACAAAGGCTCTCATTGAAAAGAATGGACCAACGATTCAAGCAGTGTCAAAAGATAAAAACTTGTATCCATCAGTGATGCTATCACAGATGATTCTTGAATCTTCTTGGGGTCAAAGTACGTTGGCAAAAAAGGCTAATAATTTTTTTGGTATGAAGGGTGCCTATAAGGGACAATCATATTCAGTTAAATCATTGGAATATAATAGCAAAGGGAAAGCTTATTATGCGGTGTCTAAATTTAAAAAATACCCAAATGCTAAAGCATCTATTCAAGATTATGCCAACCATTTACGTAACGGTGTAAGTTGGGATGCTAAGTATTACTCAGGTACATGGCGTGAAAAAGCTAGTACTTATCAAAAAGCAACAGCATCATTGAGTTTAAAATACTCGACAAGTAGTGCCTACGGTAAAAAATTAAATAACTTAATTTCTAGATATAATTTAGCTAGTTTAGATAATACCGTTAAAGTCGCTTATAATGGCGCAGCCGGTTCTGAAACAGTCAAAGTAGCTAATACTGGTTACCGTCTTTACAATCATGTTAAAGGAACAGCAGGTAGTCGTGATAAAGGTGCGGCTGCTAAGTTGACAGGTAAGACAGTCTATGCGGACATGCGTGGCGTAAAAGAAGGTAGCACAACTTGGTATCGAGTAAGAGTTAAAGGCACATCAACGAAGTATTGGATCTATAAACAAGCATTAAAATTAAGAAAAACAAGTTATTCTACAGTAAAAAATACAGGAAATTTTAATAATAAATCATATCAGTTACATAATCATGTTTATAATTCAGATTATTTATCTAAAAAGACAGGTCAATCAAAAACACATAATAATAGAACTTATACAATTAATAAAAAAGCGATTATTACTGATTACAATGGGTCTAAATCAACGATGTACCGAGTCAAAATTGGATCTACTAATCATTGGGTCTATAAGGGAGCCATTAATAAACATTAATTTATTAGGTTGTTGAACTAATATTGCTAAGGGATAGCAATAAAAAAATAGGAGAGTTATTGAAAATGCAGAAAAAAATAGTAATGGGTTTTGCCATTGTTTTGGGGATTGTAGCGGCTGGATTAATGAATCAATCAGTTTCGGCTTCATCAAAGGTAAATAATTATATACATTCTCAACATATTGCACCAAATGAGATTACAAGTGCTATCTGGGGTGGTTTTCCAACCGATGATATGACTTATCGTCAAGGTAAACCAGAAGGTGTTGTTGTTCATGAAACAGCTAACCCATCATCTACCATATATGGTGAAATGGCTTTTATGAAAGCCAATTATGGTAATGCATTTGTGCACAGTTTTGTTGACGATCATAATATTATTAATATTGCAAAAACGAACGTCATGTCATGGGGCTCTGGTCCTAAAGGTAACCAACGTTTCGTGCAATTTGAAGAAACGCGTGTTCATAGCAAGTCGGCATTTGCACGAGAAGTTAATAATGCCGCCTACTATACTGCCTATATTTTACAACAATATGGGTTGAAACCAAGTTTAGCAACTGCTAGCAATCATGGAGCGGGCGCAACAGTTTGGGCACATGCAGATGTCAGTAAGTATTTAGGTGCAACTGATCATGGTGATCCAGTTGGTTACTATAGCGAATCTGGTAATAAATGGTTTAATGAGTCATATTCAATGTCAGACTTGTATGATTTAATCAAAGAATACTACACACAATTAGGTGTGAAGGTCGCATATCACAGTGCAGCTGGATCAGAAACTGTTCAGATGAATAATACAAGTTACCGTCTTTATAACCATGTTAAAGGGACGGTCGGCGCAGTCGATAAAGGTTCAAGCAGCAAGTTAAGCGGTAAAACATTGTATGCAGATATGCGTGGTGTTAAAAATGGTAGCACTACTTGGTATCGCGTCCGTGTTAAAGGGACATCCACAAAATATTGGATCTATAGTGACGCCTTAAAATTAAGAAAAGTAAGTTACTCACCAATGAATGTTTCAGCTAAATTTAATGGTAAGTCATATCAGTTACATGATCATGTATACAATTCAGATTATCTATCTAAAAAGACAGGTGATTCAGCCAATTATAAAAATAGAACATATACAATTAATCAAAAAGCCGTTATAACTGATTATAATGGTGCTAAATCAACGATGTATCGTATTAAAATTGGTTCAGATGATCATTGGGTTTACACAGGAGCAGTCAATAAGGATGCACTAGTTAATTTAGAAATGCATAGTGCATCTGGTTCAGAAACTGCAAAAGTTAATAGTAATAAATATATGCTTTATAACTCAGTTAAGAACTCTACTGATAATACGGTTAACTATGGTTCTTCAACACAATTAACTGGGCAAACAGTGAAATTATTAGCTCGAGCAGAAAATAGAAGCCAAGGAACAACTTGGTATCAAATTAAATCAGGATTAAATAAATATTGGGTTTATTCAAAGGCCTTAACATTTAATCAATCAATTACTTATAAGTCACTTAAACAGACTGGAACCGTAAGTACGACAAGCACTTACTACTTGCATAATCATGTTTATAATTCAGCATATTTATCAGTAACAACAGGAAGAGCAAGTGATGCTACAATTAGAGGTAAAGCAGTTAATGTAGATTGCATGGCTACAATTAAAGAAAATGGTAAAGAAGATTCATATATGTACCGTTTTACAGTTATTGAAACAGGAAAGACCTATTGGGCTTATGGTAGCGTCTTAGTTGGTCGAACGAATAGTTAAAGCAAAAAAAGAAGCCATTTTATGGCTTCTTTTTTTGCTTTATTTTCCTGAAGAACGACGTGATAATTTAACGACGGCTTCAACTTTTGATGTTTGTGGGAACATATCAACGGGTTGAATATAATCAACGCGGTATGATTTTGTTAACAATTCTAAATCTTTTGCGAGTGTCGATGGATTACATGATACATAAACAAATTTTTTAGGACGACTCTTATTGATGGCTTCAATTAATTGATCATCTAAACCAGTACGTGGTGGATCAACAACTAGGGCATCAGGTACGAAACCTTCTTCCAACCATTTAGGTAAGATATCTTCAGCTTTACCAACTTCATATGTGGTATTTTCTTGATGTGATAGAACAGCATTTTCTCGTGCATCTTCAATCGCTTCAGGTGTTGTATCCATACCGCGAACTTCTTTAGCACCATGGGCAACATAAAGGCCAACGGTACCAACACCACAGTAAGCATCAACTAATGATTCATTTTTATCTAAGTTAAGAGCTTTATTGATTTCATCGTATAAAACGCCAGTTTGAACTGGGTTTAATTGGAAGAAAGCACGTGCTGATAATTTGAATTTCATTTTACCAAGACGTTCCATGATGAAGTCTTGGCCAGCGATATTAATGGTTTCGTCACCCCAAATAAGTGATGTTTCACCTTTGTTGATATTTTGCATGACAGAAGTAACCATAGGTAATTCTTCTAAGATATGCATAACTAGTTCACGTTTCTTAGGTAATTTTGCCGAGTTTGTGATGAAGGTTAATTGAACCTCACCGGTATCAAAAGATTCACGAACAACAAGCGTTTTGATAATACCTGATTTAGCTTCTTCATTGTAAATAGGAATTCCGAGTTCCTCTAATAACGCAACAACGTGACGAATAACAAGCATTGTTGTAGGACGTTGCGTACTGAATTCTTTTAAGTCTACTAAATCATGACTCTTTGGTTTGTAAAGTCCAGCGATGACGTGACCATCTTTTTCGCGAACTTGGAATTGCGCTTTATTACGGTATTCATATGGATTTTGCATACCGATAGTTTCTTTTAAATCATAGTGTTCATAACCACGCGGTTTATATCTTTCTAAAGATTGTACGATAACATCTTTTTTGAAAGCTAATTGGCCTTTGTAGTTTAAATGTTCTAATTCAATTCCGCCGACTTCACTGTATGTTGCGTCTTTTGGTTCAACGCGAACAGGACTTTGTTTACGAATTTTATGAATTTTAGCGTTGATATAAGAATCTGCAACACTAGTGACTTCTGCTACAACGACTTCGTCTGGAAGAGCACCAGGTACGAATGTAATCTTACGTTTGTAATAGCCGATGCCTTCACCATTAATACCTAAGCGTTTAATAGTTAAAGGAAAACGTGAACCGGCTTCAATTTCTGATCCAAATTCTTGATTGTCTGACATATTTTTATAAACTCCTTATTGCTTTTTTCTTATTATAACACAGGAATATTGGCATTTTGGCAGTTCAAAGATATAATAACAAGATAAGCATTTAAAGGAGTCTATATGACAAAAAAAATCACAAAAATAACCACACAAAAACGTGCTGGACGATATAATGTCTTTCTGGATGAAAAATATGCTTTTCCAATTGGGGAAGAAGTTCTTATTTCATTTCATCTTGCTAAAGGGATGGAATTAGATGAGGCATTAATTAAACAAATTGCTGATGCAGATGATCGTTCAAAAGCGTATTCAAAAGCGTTAAACTATTTATCAACGCAAATGCGAACCGTAAAAGAGATTAAGGATTATTTGAAGAAACATGAAATTACGGAAGACGCGATTGAAGAAACAATCGAAAAGTTATATGAATTTAGATTAGTAAATGATCTTGAATATGCTAAAAGTTACGTTAGAACAATGATGCACACGTCGGATAAAGGACCAACAGTCATTCGCCAAAAGTTACGATTAAAAGGTGTTGCAGCTGAAAGTATTGATGAAGCCTTAGAAGAATTTCCAGTTGATGACCAATTAGAAAATGGAATTAAAGTCGCCGAAAAATTAGTTAAGCATTACCACGATCAATCGTTTAGTAATTTAAAGAACAAGGTTCGTCAGGCATTAATGACTAAAGGCTTTAAGTCTGATGACATTTCACAAATAATGGATGCCTTAGAACTTGAAATTGATCCCGAAGCCGAATGGGATGCACTTGTTAAACAAGGGGATAAAGTCTGGAAACGGCAACGTCGCTTGGAAGGTAGTCAGCGCGCCATGAAAGTTAAACAGGGGCTATTTCAAAAAGGGTTTCAGTTTGATGATATTAATGAATATATTGAGCTGAAAGAACAAGATGAGGCGCTTGAATGATAATGTGGGATGACGCAAAAATCACAGCTTTTCAAGAGGCATTGTTAACTTGGTATGATAGTGAAAAAAGGGATCTTCCTTGGCGCAGAGACCATGAACCCTACCATATTTGGGTATCAGAAATTATGCTCCAACAAACACAAGTAAATACGGTTATTCCGTACTATGAACGATTTATGGAATGGTTTCCGAGTGTTGAAAATTTTGCTAATGCGCCAGAAGAACGTATTTTAAAAGCATGGGAAGGACTCGGTTACTATTCAAGAGTTCGAAACATGCAAAAAGCAGCAAAACAAGTTGTTCAAGATTATTCTGGGCAATGGCCGCAAACAGCTAAGGAACTGCAAAATTTAGTTGGAATTGGGCCATATACTGCCGGAGCAATCGCAAGTATTGCTTTTAACGAAGTTGTTCCTGCCGTTGATGGTAATGCTTTTCGTGTATTTTCACGCTTATTTGAGATAGAAGATGATATTGCGAAACCACAGACCCGACTTATTTTTGAAAAAGTCATTCAACAAATTATTTCTAAAGAAAGACCTGGAGACTTTAACCAAGCTGTCATGGATTTGGGTTCAAGTTACATGAGTGCTAAGAATCCAGATTCTGAACATTCTCCAGTTAAGTCGTTTAATCAAGCTTATTTAGATGGTAAAGAACTTGATTATCCAGTGAAATCAAAGAAGCCGCGACCAGTTGAAATGCCCTATATTGCTTTGATAATTGAAACAAAAAAAGGGTATTTATTTGAGAAACGTTCTAGTAAAGGGATGCTCGCAAATTTATTAGCGTTTCCTTTAATTAAGCTGGAAGAACTGGAAGACAAACCAGGAGACGTGTTATTAACGGATGATTTAGTTATAAAATTAGGCCAATGGAGCCAAGATAATTTGAACCATAAGTTGATTTTTTCAGCATTAGAAGGTTCCGTCGTAAAACATACCTTTACCCATCAAAAATGGTTAATTGAATTATTTACCGTGAAAAGTAAATCGTTTGACTTAAGTTATTTTCCTGGCGAATTCATACTTGAAAAAGATTTTGACCAGATTGCAGTTCCTAAAGTACAACAAAAAATTTGGGACAAATATATCAGCCTTTCTTCAAATAAATTTTAGTAAAATAGTTCTTTTTTTGGTATAATATTCATGCAATCGATGTAAAATGCACTACGTGTTTAGAAAGTGGGTTTTGGTAGAGATGAGTAATCAGTCAAAGGAGCCTAAAGAGGGCGACTTCATTACCATAAAGAGTTATAAACACGACGGTAGTTTGCATCGAACATGGCGTGATACGATGGTGTTGAAAACAAGTGAGAATATGATTATTGGGTGTAATGATCATACATTGGTGACCGAAGCAGATGGCCGGCGATGGGTGACCAGAGAACCAGCAATTATCTTTTTTCATAAACACTATTGGTTTAATATTATAGCCATGATACGTGATAACGGCGTTTCTTATTATTGTAATTTGGCTTCACCAGCCACGTTAGATAAGGAAGCTTTGAAATATATAGATTATGATTTAGATGTCAAAGTTTTCCCAGATGGTGAGAAACGGTTATTGGATGTAGATGAATATGCAGAACACGGGAAAAAATGGGAATATTCTGACGATATCGATAAGATATTGAAGTATAACGTCCGAACACTTGTGGACTGGATAGATAACGGGAAAGGGCCATTTTCTAAAGAATATATAGATATCTGGTACAATCGTTACCTCGAACTAGCGGAACGTGAAAATAATAAATAAAAAGGATAATTCTGAATTTTAAGTAGAATTATCCTTTTTATTTACTATTTTAGTGAGGTATTTTCTAATAAATTGAGCAGTATGGTAATATATAGATAGTTTAGCAACGGAATAAAAGGAAAACTAGACGAAATAATATAATTAATGAATGGATGAAAAAATGGCTACTAAAGCGAATATAAAAGATGTTGCAAGTAAGGCAGATGTTTCAATCGCAACTGTATCACGTTTTTTGAATGGTAAAACAGAGCGTATGTCTAAAGAGACAGCATTGAAAGTCCAAAATGTGATTAAAGAATTAAACTATGTCCCTAATGACGCGGCTAGACAGATGATTACAAAAAAAAGTCGAATGATTGCTACAATTGTTTCAGATGTGGATGATTATTTTGCCACAGAAATGTTTAAAGGTATTAGCTCAATTTTAGATGCACAAGGTTATACAGCGGTTTTATTTGATTCCGATTCTAATAAATATAAAGAACAAGGTATCCTTAAAATTATTGGCGAAAAATCGTTTGATGGACTAATCATGCAACCAATACTTAGAAAAGAAGCCGATTTAAGGGATGCGGTTAGACGAGACATGCCCATTGTTATTGTTGATCGTGAACTTTCTGATTCTAGTTTAGCTAATGTTGTTACAAATAACTTTGATATTAGCCAACAAGTAACAAGATATTATCTAAATCAAGGATTTGATCAAGTCATTATCATTACTGGTGAAGTGACAGGTATTTCAACTCGGGAAGAGCGGTATAACGGAATTAATTCGGTCAGTCCAGACACTAAGGTGATTGAGGTTATAGATGGTGATACAAAATTAAATCAAACATATGCTGAACTGAAAAATAGATTAATACGTGATGATAAAAGAACGCTTGTATTTGCGTTGAAGGAACGTTGGTTGCTTTACTTACTACCTAAAATTATCGCTGATGGATTCATGGTCAATCAACGGGTAGCGGTAACGGGATTTTCAGATACTGAAGTCATAAAAGCGATTAATTCAGGAACTTCGTTGATTAATCAAAATCCTTTTTTACTAGGTGCTAGTGCAGCAGAATTATTGTTGAATGAATTAAATGGTGAAACAAATACGAAAAATAAAAAAATAATTATACCTGCTGAATTTAAGTAGATACTAATATGGAAAAGACTTGCTCAAGGGTAAGTCTTTTTTTATTGTCCTTAAAATGTAATTTAAAGTTAAAAAAATAAACAGGCTAGATACCTTACTGGAGTAAACGTTTACCTTGTTTAGAAATATATATTTATATTTAAGACTTGCAATTATGGAATACTGCATATATACTATCCATGTAAACGTTTACCTAACTTGTTAATAGATAATGAATTGGAGGCGCTAAAAATGGATAAAAGAACTTTTTTAGATGTTGATAAATTTGCGTTGGGCTTTGCCTCTACAACTGTAGAGGCTAAGTTTGAGGATGAAAACATGGTGAAAACGGCTAAGAATTACCTTGCAGCCTATTTGACGGCATATTACTTAGCAGAAAATTTTAACGAGATAGAACGAGAAAATTTTGATAATAAAAATGCAGAAAAATTCGAGGACATGAATTTTGAGACATTAATGAATAGGGTAAAGAAACTCAATAAATATTAATATTGGAGGAAAAATGATGACAGTTATTTTAAATACATGGATTTTTGAGAATGATGTAGAAAATGGAATTAAACAGGATGAATTGGTTGATCGCGTTTCAAAATTAAGTGTTGACGGTATCGAAGTTAGACGTGAATATTTTAAAGATTTAGATAGTGAATTACCCAAAGTTGCAAAAAAAGCAAAACAATACGGATTAATTGTTAATTATAGTGTTCCTGATCAAGTTTTTTTAGACAATGGCACGTTAAACCCTAAATTAGTTACTTATTTTCAAGAAGGTTTAATTATGGGAATCAAAAAAATTAAATTTAATATTGGAAATTTTGCGGCATTTACTGGAGATTTAAAGCAGGCTTTTAGTGAATTTCCTTTAGACAAAATAACAATGAATGTTGAAAATGATCAAACTGCATTAAGTGGCAGTGTTAAGGCATTAACGACATTTTTAGAAAGTGCTAAACGACAAAATGTGCCTGTTGGTTATGTTTATGATCTTGGTAATTGGGCTTTTACGAAACAAGATGCTATTCAGAGTGCAGATGAGCTTTCACAATACACGGACTATATCCATTTGAAAAACGTTATTAATAATGCTGGAAACTTAATGACGTCGAAAAATTTAGATGAAGGAATGTTTGATTGGCGAGCTATTTTAGCCCATCTACCAAAAAAAGTGGCTTTCGCTCTTGAATATCCGATGGATAACAAAGCGTTAATTCAATCCCAGATAGTGTTATTAAAAAAAGAAATTGAGGACTAGCTTATGGCAACCCTAATACCGATTTTATTATTAATCACTTTTGTAGGATTTATTATTTATATTTTAAAGGGTGGAAACATCATGGTCGGGTTCTTCGTAATGGCTATTTTATGGTCTATCATTGGACAAATTCCATTCGATAAGGCAGTTCAAAAAGTATTTGCTGAACCAGCATTGAATTATGGACCGACAATTATCTATATTGCATTTGGATCATGGTTCGGAAGGGTTCTTGTTGATAGTGGGATTGCGCCTGCAATTTCAGAAGCAACAAAAAAAGTTGGGAAAAAACGACCATTAATAGCAGCTATTTTAATTGTTTTGGTAACAGCGTTTATTTTTGTAAGCGCATACGGAGTGGGATCTGTGATTGCGATAGGGGTTATCTTATTACCAATCATGTTATCCCTAGGTATTCCAAGAGACATCGCACTTACTGCATTTGTCATGTCAATTGGGGCACCAATGTACATTAATGTTGTTTTATTCAATCAAATTAAAGCATTTTTTCCAAATGCCGTATACGGCGGACAATACTTAATCTTCGGTTGGACAGCAATGACAGTTCAATTAATCGCGGTAATTATTTTCTTAGTTTTACATCGCAAGAAATTTACTCAAGAAAATGTTGATTCAAATCTAAAAATTATTGGTGAGACACAACAAAATTCTGAAAGTCGCCCCATACCAAAAATTGCATTTGTTGCACCAATTATTCCGGTCGTTATGAATATGATTTTCGGCTGGGATGCTATTCCAGGATTAACTTTAGCAACATTGTTTGCGATAGCTGTTACTGGAAATATGAAAGGATATAAAAATTTCGTCGACTTCTTGAATAGTACGATTCAAAAAGCGATTGGTGATATCGCAGGATTGATTATGTTTTTAATGGCGTTAGTGATGTTTGCTGGTGCTGCTCAGTTGAACGCTGTTAGGTTTCAACATGTATTTAGTCTGATATTACCGCATGACCATTTAATCCTTGCTATTGTATTTGGAGTATTAGCACCGCTCGCGTTATTCAGAGGTCCGTTACATGTTTGGGGTGCTGGAGCTGCAACTGCAGCGGTTCTTTCGGGAACCGGGTTGTTCAATGATGCCTTCTTATTACCACTTCTCTATGTGCCTGCGCTTCTTGCTGTTTCAACAGGAATCACGCAATCATGGAATGTTTGGGGCCTTGATTATATGAAAGTTCAATCAAAAGATTTATTAAAAAGAGGTGTTCCAATCATGTGGTTTGTTTCAATTATTAATGAAGTTTTAGTTTATTACTTTTTCGGTTAAAATTAAGAGACATGAAGGGAAGAAAATATAATGAGTGAAGTTATAACAATTGGCGAACCAATCATTACATTTGCCTCAAAAGATATGGATCAAAGCTTATCAGAATCAGTTAATTATGTGAAAATATTAGGTGGCGCAGAATTAAACGTAGCGATCGGAGTTAAACGCTTAGGGCATGATGTTGAATATGTTTCTCGAGTTGGAACAGAACCTTTTGGCCAATACGCGAAGAGTATTATTTCAGGACATGGTGTGGGTATCGATTATATTAGCGAAAGTGAAAATCATTGGACGGGGCATCAATTGAAACAACTCGTATCAACGGGTGACCCAGAGACTTTTAATTACCGTAAAGGGTCAGCTGCAGCTCATTTAACAAGTGATCGAATTGATGCAATAAATTTAGATGATGTTAAAATAGCGCATATGTCTGGTATTTTCCCAGCTATTTCAGATGTGGCCGAAAAAACATTTAGAACGTTATTAACACGCCTTGTGGATAACCAAAAATTCATTACATTTGACCCTAATTTACGACCAACATTGTGGAAAAGTAAAGATTATATGGTTGCGACCGTTAATGAACTGGCAGGTTATGCAGATGTTGTTTTACCAGGTGTTGAAGAAGGAAAAATTCTGATGGGCAGTGATAATCCAGAAGAAATTGCCGACTTTTATTTAAAAGGCAAACGGACAAAAACGGTAATTGTTAAAATAGGTGCAAGTGGTGCATTTATCAAAAATTCAGATGGTAGTATGAAAACGATTAAAGGCTTCAAAGTGGATAAAGTTGTGGATACTGTTGGTGCAGGCGATGGATTTGCATTAGGCGTTATTACAGCATTATTGGAAAACAAATCTATGGAGTCAGCCGTTTTACGAGGAAATGCAGTTGGTGCGCTTCAAGTTCAGACACCAGGTGATAATGATGGCTACCCAACACCTAAAGAACTACAGGATTTTTATAAAAAGGAAGGCGTACAGGAATAATGAAATTACAAGTCGCTATTGATCGCGTTACGTTAGAAGACCTTATGGAGAGCGTCAGCTACTTAGATGGTGTTGTCAATGTCATCGAAGTTGGGACCTCTTTGATTAAAGATTATGGGATAAATGCGTTAAAATCTGTTACGGAAAAAGTTAATCAATCAGAAGTATTATTTGATTTAAAGACAATTGATGAGGGTGTTTATGAATTTGAAAAGGGATTCTCTGCTAACGCGGATACGTTAACGGTTATGGCAAGTTCGTCAATTGATACGATTGAACAAGTTTATGAATTAACGGTTAATCAGAAAAAAAACATTCTGATAGATTTATTGGAAGTAGATGAGACGAAAATTGAAAAATTACAAAAATTTGATGAAGCCATTTTTGGATTACATTACTCACATGATAAGAAAGATCAAGATTTTGATGCCGTAAAAGCGGTGGCTGAATTCCATGCTAAATTTCCAAATATAAAAAAAATCGCGGTTGCCGGTGGTATTGATATTGAACAGGCAAAAAGATTGGCTGTTCAAGGTATCGTGGAAAGAATCATTGTTGGTGGTAAAATAATGAATAATGAGAAACCATTAGATATGGCAAAAAAATTTATGGAGGTTATTAAATGAGTTTACTTGATGAAATAATGGATGAAATTAACGCGGTCATTGCTAAAGTTAGTGATGACCAATTAAATGGTGCTGAGAAGTTAATTACGAAAGATAAAAGAATTTTTATCTTAGGTGCTGGGCGATCTGGGTTAATGGCAAAAGGATTCGCAATGAGATTAATGCATATCGGTTATACGGTCTTTGTAATTGGTGAGACAATTACACCGTCAATTGCAGAAGGGGATGTGCTAGTTTCTGTTTCTGGCTCTGGGACAACTAAGAGTGTACTTGAACCAACTGAAAGTGCTAAGAAAATTGGCGTTAAAGTAGTCGGGCTTACAAGTAACGGCGAGTCTCCTTTAGCGAAAGTATCTAACTCAGTTGTCGTTGTGCCTGGTGCAACAAAAGCTGATAATAGTGTAAAGTCAATCCAATTATTGAGTACGCTATTTGATCAAAGTGTGCATATTGCTCTGGATGCATTAGTGCTGAAGGTAAGTCGTAGAGACAACGTATCAAATGATCAGGCGAAGGCGAGCCATAGTAATTTAGAATAAAAAATAGCAACTATCATTTTTAAAATGGTAGTTGCTATTTTTTAGGATAACTATAGTTACAACAATGGTTGATTAATAACCGGCTGTTGTTGACTTAATTAACTCAGGTGTTCTATTAAATAACATGTAGGCGTAACCGTTAATGATTTGCATCCCTTCAGTTTCTCGTGAAGAATTGATACGGGTATACGAAACATCATTTGTTGTTAAGGCACTGTTATGATTATTATCAACTGTTAATTTCGAAGCGTTAACAGCGACAAAAGCGTCATCTGTTACGAGGTAAACTTTATTTGTTTTTGAACTATAAGCAATTGATTGTGGAGAGTCACCCACCCGGTTGGCTAATTGTCCAACGACTTTTACGGTGACTTTATTGTCGGCATCTATAGATCCCTTCCAAATTCGAATATACTTACCGGCTGAACCAGATCCGCTACCAATCATTGTGTATGAATAGAAGTTATTGTTATCTGCAAAAGTTAAATTATTACTTTGCATAAAATTACCATAACCATCGTTCCATTGCATATTAGTATAGTTATCAGGTGCTAGCGTTGACGAATTGATATGTTGAATAGTTACTGTGTCGGATTCAGTAAGTGATTTTGAGCTTGTATCACGATACATGTAGAGACCTTTATTTGAACCATTTGTTTTATAATCTAAAGATTGACCATGGCCTATTATGAATTCAGGACCGACTTTAATGATAGATTCATATTTTTTGTATGCATTATATTTAGAAACATAGAAATTATATTTACCTTTATAAGTTGAAGCAGGGTAGTTTGCTTTGTAGTAGCTAAGAGATTGCGATTGACGGAGGTAGTAAAAAGCCTGCCATAATTCTCCAAATCCCTTACTATTATTTAGATTTAATGCGTTCATCTTATCAGTATCAAAACGGACAATCTTACCAGTTCCTTTTTTCGAATCAGTTGAGATTGATGCATAAAGGTAGTGACCATTGATAACAAATCCTTGTATATTACCCCAATCACCACTTGATTTATATGAAGCAGTTAAGAAATAATTTGTTTTAAATTGTTTTGAACCAGTTGCATTATAAGTACTACCTGATTTTGTTGTTGCATCAACTGAAGAATAATTAGGCTTTTTTTGATAGAAATTAGTAGCCGCAGTATTTGCTAATTTATTGCCTGTATCTAGGCTACCATCATGCATATCAACAAGAACATCTGTAGCAGGTGTCCAGGCTGCTAAATAGCCACTATAAATCCAACCGAGATCGTTTTTCCCAGTTTTAACATATGAAAATTTAGCGCCATCTTGTGTTCGTGTTTCTGTTTTGGTGATATATAAATCAGTATCGAAGTAATTTTTTGAATAATGTGTTGTTTTATTTCCATAAATAGTGTTTAGTGGTGCGTTATGAATGTTAGAGATGTCAGACGTGATACGATATTTAGTTTTTGATGAAGAAGTTTTGATATCTTTAACGGTTTCGTAATTCGTTAATGCTTTAGTATTCACATAACCATACAAAGTTCCGTCACTATATGTTAGTTTTGAGTAGCTTACATTTGATGCCGTTGTAATTTTTTTGGAAATGTAGAAAGTGGTTGAGTGATAACTAGTACCATAGTGCATAAATGTAGAAGCACCGTGTAATGCTCTTGGATAACTGTAAACATTATAAGCATTTGTTTTAATTCTAACAGGTGTATGGTTACTATCTGATTTATCTGTTTTGGGAGATGCATAAACGGTTGTGGCTTTGGTATTTATATAGCCATACGCTTTTCCAGCACCATTAACTAGCCAAGAATATGATTTTCCATCTGATAATTTAATCGTTTTTGTGATGTAAAAAGTTGTTGAATGATAACTTGAACCATAGTGCATGAACTTTGATTTTGAATTTAAAGTTCGAGGGTAAGCATAAACATTATAAGCTTTCGTTTTAATTCTAACAGGCGCATGTGCAATGTATTTTGAAGATGATAGTTTAACTTTTGCTGAGACAGAGCTAGATGTACTGTGACTGGCTATCCCTAAGCCAAGTGCTGTAAACAGTAATGTGATCCCAATGAATTTACTGATTTTCATAATTTAGAACTCCCCTATAAAATATATTTTGTGCCTTCTAATTATACATGAATATGACTGATAGGCCAATTCATTATTTGAATGGAACGGGGTTATTAATACTGATCAAAAAGTTATGGAACAGTTAAATACCATGGAATGTAATATAAAAAAAATATATTATTATAAATAGGAATGATATAATTATTAGATATTTGGACAAAAGAATTGTTAAGGAGAATACAATTAATAATGACAAAAAATAATGGATTACTCTCAGTTGTTATTTTGGGATACAATGTTGAAGAGTTCATTGAAGAAAGTATTGAATCAGTTCTTAACCAAAGTTATGAACAATTAGAAATTATTTTAGTTGATGATGGATCAGTTGATGGGACTGCCGAAATTATGGATCGGTATGTATCACTTTTTGACAATATTAAAGCAATTCACAAAGAAAATGCTGGACCTAGTGCTGCTAGAAATGCAGGAATTGAAGCCGCTACCGGAGAATATATTGCCTTCGTAGATGGGGATGATTTATTACCAGTTGACGCATACAGTCTTTTGATGGGGTCGGTAAAGATGACTGATTCAGACTTGGCAACTGGTGCAGTTAAACGATTTAATTCTAAACGTAGTTCACGTTCTTACATTCATAAATTTGCTATTAAAGATACTGTTTATGAAACATCAATTGCAGAACACCCAGAATTAGTTTATGACACAACTTCATGGAATAAAGTTTATCGATTAAATTTGTTTATCGACAATAATTTGCGCTACCCTGTGGGAATGTTATATGAAGATATTCCTGTGATGATGGCAGCTCATTTATTGGCTAACCATATTGATATTATTACTGATATTGTATACGAATGGCGTTGGCGTGAAGGTGATAGCAAATCTATCACTCAAAGTCGAGGTAATGATATTCAACATTATAAAGACCGATTGGAAATGCTAGAGTTAACGCGTTCATACATGAAAAAATATGGGGCAACTCAAAATGTTATGGATGCATTTGATCTGAAATTATTAACAACTGATATTCCGCTATCAATGCAAGATATTCGAGAATCGGAAGAAGATTACATATTAGAATTTCAAAAAATTACAGTCCTACTTATTAGAACGATTAATCCAGAATTATTTAAGCAATTATCAATTAAAAATCAAATTCAATATGCTGCTGTGTTACAGGGGAATATTAAAGACTTAAAAAAATATAGTTATCGTCGTAGAAATATTGGAAAAATTGTTGAAAAAAATAATCGCTATCAATATGAAGATCCGGCTATCTCTTTAGATGTTGCTAAAGCGGTTGATGTGGGACAATCACAAAAATTCGAACAACGAATCTTAAATGTTTTTTCTGATGAAATGACAAGTGAGATAGTTATTAAGGGTTGGTTGCAACTCAATCAATTGAAAGTTACAAAAAAATTAGACGAAAAATTTACGGTTAATTTGATTAACATTATAAATGGGAAAGAAATGCCAATTACGTTTGAACGAGAAACCGTCAAGCGTCGTCGTCATTTATTTAAGCACCGTAACTATCGTTATTTTAGAATGTCATTTGATCAACAAGAGGCATACAAAATATTAGGAAACGGCATTTGGAAAATACAAGTTAATTATCAAGTTAAAAATATTAATGTGACGGAATTTTTAGCTAATCCTAAGCGTAAATTTATAAGTAATATTTTTTCTGGTAATGATTATCAAATTAAAACTGATTTTAGTTTTGACTGGGCATTAGCTTTTAATGCGATGACTTTGACAGCAAATGAAATAAAGACGGAAAAAAATGTTCAAGCTAATCTAATTCAAGATATTAGTGTGAATGATAGTAAATTAGTGGTCTCTACATGGTTAAATAATCCTGAAAGTACGAAGTTAATTGTTACTGAAAATAGTGATGATGAAATTGCGCCTCAAATTAGTGGACAAAAAATAAATGTTAGTGAACATCAAGTGAAATTTGAATTCTCAATAACTGAAGTAGCCGAGTTAAGTTCTGTAACACAAAAAAGACTCCAGTTAATTGATGAAAAAGAATTGAAATTAAGCTATGAGTTTGAACATGTTGATAAACCGCAAGAATATGAAATAGCACAATATAGTTTACTCGTTCAAAAGAATATGAAGGAAATGATTGGACTAAATATCGCACCACATTTTTCAAAACTAATGGATGTCCAGTGGTTAGATAATAGTCGGCTACGATTAATCGCTGAAAATACATTGTTTCAAAGTTCAGCAGAAAAAATTGTTTTACGTGTAATCGATCAAGAGGAACAATATAAATATCAATTTAATGACGTTACTGTCGATGATAACGGTCAAATAATCGTTAATTTGAATTTAATTAATGAACAACAAGACAGTTTCATTAAGGCAGCAAAATATAATCTTTATCTTGATTTTTATAGTGCTGACCAAGTTGTTCGTTCGCAAATTACAACTGAACCAGAACGTGTAGAAACGCTAGAAAGTCGTACAAATCATTTAGCAAGAACATCATTATACGAAACAAAAAACAATTTTTTGGTTTTAAACCAAAAATTATCGTGGGATAAGCAGGACGCAACCAAACGAAAACGGGCAATTAACTTCTCACTATATTACCCGCTACAACGTTTATTACCTTTAAAGAAGAAAACGATTGTCTTTGATAGTTATTGGGGCGCTTATTTCAATGGTAATGAAAAAGCCATTTATGATTATGTCCAAGAAAACATGCCAGATTATGAATGTGTCTGGTTATTCAAGGATCCGAATACAACAATAACCGGCAATGGTAAACGAGTTCGCTACTTCAGTAAAAAGTATTGGTATTACATGGCGCGAGCTAAGTATTTTATTGAAAATACTAACCTCCCTAACCAATATGCAAAACGAAAAGGACAAGTTGAAGTTCAATCGTTACATGGAACCTTCATGAAAACGATGGGATTTGATGAACCTTATTTCAAAGATGGTTCAAAAGGACGTCAGAATAATTTCATGAAACGAATTAAGCGTTGGGATTATCTTGTTTCACCTTCGCCATATATGGATGAAACAGCTAGTCACGCATTTAATTTTGAAAAAGAGGTTGTTCACTCTGGCTTCCCAAGAAATGATGTACTTTATAAAAAGAATAATGAAACTGATATCCTTAAAATTAAAGAATCTATTGGCATGCCATTGGATAAAAAGGTCGTATTATATGCACCAACCTACCGAAATAAAGACGGATTTGATTTTGAGTTAGATATTAAACAAATGCAAGCTAAATTGAGTGACGAATATGTGTTATTGGTAAGGCTACATTATTTCGTTGCCAATAAAATTGATCTAACTGAATTTGAAGGATTTACTTTTGATGTGTCTAATTATCCAACAGTTGAAGATTTATATTTAATTGCGGATACGTTAATTACTGATTATAGTTCAGTAATGTTTGATTACGCACATCTTAAACGACCAATGATTTTCTTTGCATATGATTTAAAAGATTATACAGAAGATACACGAGGTGTTTATCTCGATTATAATGGTACGGTTCCAGGACCAATTGTGGATACAACGGCAAAAATAATTGACGAATTAAGCGATTTTAATCATCTACAGACAACCTACGCGCAACAATTGATTGAATTTTATGATAAATTTTGTACGTATGGTCGTCAAGGGGATGCTTCAAAGCAAGTTTTTGAAGCAATGATTAGCGATCACTTATTACCACAAGAACCAAGCGTTCAAGTAATTAGAAATAAAATTAAAAAGATCGTTAAGTTTAATAAATGGTATCCAAAAGCATTTGGTATTATCGGTAAAATGTCAAAGAAAGATATTATTATATTTGAAAGTTTCTTTGGTCGTAAATATAGTGATAATCCAAAAGCTATCTATGAATACATGAAAGACCGTTACCCTAAATATAAGATGTACTGGAATGTGAACCAGGATTATGTTGCTTATTTTAAAGAAAATCATATTCCCTATGTGACACGATTCTCATTTAAAGGTATTTTCAAACAAGCTCGAGCAAAATATTGGTTTACGAATGTTCGTCGACCATTATGGTGGGTTAAACCTGAAGGTACAACAATTGTTCAGACATGGCATGGTACGCCATTAAAAACGATTGGTGTTGACGTAAATACAGGGTCAATGCCTGGCGTTGATGCTGCTAAATATCATAGCCAAGTTACAAAAGATTCTGATCGTTGGGATTATTCTGTTACGCCAAATGAATATTCGTCAGATATTTTCAGACGTGCATTCCGTTTGAACCGTAACCAAATGATTAATTCTGGCTATCCTAGAAATGATATTTTAACGAATTATACACAGACAGATATCAATCGTATTAAAGCAAGTTTAGAAATTAATCCAAACAAAAAAGTTATTCTATATGCACCTACTTGGAGAGATAATGAATACGTTAAAGCTGATTATTTCACGGCTAAGTTACATCTTGATTTAGATAAGATGAAAGCAGAACTTGGCGATGATATTATCGTTCTTGTTAGAACGCATTATTTAATTGCTAACTCATTAGATTTAACTGATTATGAAGGCTTTGCGCTGAACGTTGCTGATTATGAAGATATTAATGATTTATATCTTATTAGTGATCTGTTGATTACAGATTATTCATCTGTTTTCTTTGATTTTGCAGCGTTAAAACGTCCTATTATTTTCTTTGCATATGATTTAGATGAGTATGCAAATGATATTCGTGGTTTTTACTTTGACTACGAAAAAGAAGTACCAGGACCAATCGTTAAGGATACAGATGCTGTCATTACTGAGATTAAACGAGCATTTGCAACGGATGAACGCCATCACAATTATGATCAATTTGTAGCGACTTATAATGCTTGGGATGATGGACATGCAACTGAACGGTTAGTTGATTTTGTCATGAATGGACGCGTTTATGAAGCTCAAGAAACAGTAGTTGAAGAAACGACCGTCCATGTTCAAGATGGTGCTGAAGTTTGGTCAAAGGTTTATGGATCTAAAAATTATAAATTTGTAAAAAATATTGATGCCAGAGTTACAAATGAAGGTATCGTGAATAAAACGGGTTATTTAATTGATCCTATTCAAAAAAATAAAGTCGGTTCGACATTACTGTTTATCACGATGAGTGATGGGACAACCGGTTGGATTGATAAAAGTGAAGTAATCAATTAAGCAGTTTAAAGACGCCATTTGGCGTCTTTTTTTTGAATTAATTTATCGTTCAATAATGAGGATAAGTGAAACGCTATAATTGTTAGACAGGTTACGGTATAATGAAATTACTATACATAAATTAAAGGAGAACCATATCGATGCTTGATAGATTAAAAAAGTCTAAATTGATGTTTTGGTCACTTGAATTATTAATCGTTGCCTCGTTAATTTGGATGTGTACAAAAATAAGTTTTATTTTTAGTCCAATAGGAACGTTTATTTCCACATTATTTATTCCGATTATTATATCTGGGTTTTTATTTTATTTATTTAATCCGGTCGTTAAATTTTTAATGAAAATAAAAATCAAAAAATTCAAATTTTCTCGAACGTTGTCAGTTGCCATTCTATTTGTATTCCTAGCAATTCTTTTAGTTGCCTTAATAGGGTACCTGATTCCGAGAGTAGTCAGTCAGCTAAGTCAATTGGTGGTTAACCTACCAGATTATGCAAATGCAGTTAGTGAGTCGTCAAAAGATACGTTTAATCATTTAAATAAATATGCTTGGTTTAAAGAAATTGATTTTACTAGCTATTTAAACCAGTTTGAAAATTCTATTGGGACCTACTTCAAATCAATTGCAACCAATTTGACGAACTCGATAGGATCAATGATTGGGGTTGTAACGAGTGTGACAGTTGTTGCACTGACAGTACCTGTGATGTTGTTCTATATGTTAAAAGATGGTCAAAAACTAGTCCCAACGCTTAAAAAACTTGTTCCAGAAAAACATGGGGATGAGCTCGTTGAGTTACTTGACCGCATGGGTGATACAATTTCAGCGTACATTGGTGGACAAGCTATTGAATGTATTTTCGTTGGGGTATTTACCGCTATTGGTTATTCAATTATTGGTATGCCGTATATTTTGTTACTAGGAGTTGTGGCTGGCCTTGCTAATATTATTCCTTATATTGGACCCTATATTGGTATTTTCCCAGCACTGATTATTGCGGTAACACAGTCTACTCAAATGGTTATTTTTGTCGTGATTGTTGTGTTAATTGTCCAACAAATTGATGGTAATTTTGTCTATCCTAATGTTATAGGCAAATCATTAAATATACATCCATTGACGATTATTGTATTATTACTAGTAGCTGGTAACATTGCTGGGCTTCTAGGAATGATTTTAGGAATTCCCTTATATGCTGTTGTAAAAGTTGTTATTAAATACTTTTACGATATTAGACAATTGCAGGAAAAATAAGACAGTCATAACAGTTTATGATAAAATAAATTATTATTGATAACGACGGAGGAGCAAAAACATGAAAAAAATAATTACTTATGGAACATTCGATTTATTACACAAGGGTCATGTACGTATTTTACAACGCGCTAAAGCAATGGGCGACCATTTAACAGTTTGTATTTCAACAGATGAATTTAACGCAATTAAAGGGAAAAAGGCTTACACATCATATGAAGATCGTAAGTTCATTTTAGAAGCAATTAAGTACGTAGATGAAGTGATTCCAGAAACTGAATGGGACCAAAAAATTAGTGACGTCGTCGATAATCAGATTGATACATTTGTGATGGGTGATGATTGGGCAGGTAAGTTTGACTTTTTAAGCGATTACTGTGAAGTTATTTACTTACCAAGAACAGATGGTATTTCAACAACAAAAATTAAAAAAGATTTAGGGATGAACTTGTAAAATATTTTATTATTTTATCTTTTGTAGTAAGGAGAACAAAATAATGAATGAAATTAAAAAAATAGTCCAAAAAGTGGTTAAGCGGATTGGTCGCCAAATTTTAATAACGTTAAATGATTTTACAATTAAATTTTCAATTAAAAAACACCAAGTTGTCTTTGAAAGCTTTAATGGGCGCGATGTTAACGATAACCCGATGGCCATTTACAAGCAGACTAGACGAGATCTTGGTGAAGAAAATGCGAAGCTTTTATATTTTAGCGTTAAACCAAGCATGTACACTAAATTAAAAGAACAATATCCGGAAATTAATTTAATTAAACGCTTTGGATTTTCTTGGACTATCAAAATGGCGAGGGCTGAATTTTGGGTCTTTAATTCAAGATTACCTATTTGGTGGAAAAAGAATCCGAAGACTACATATATACAAACATGGCACGGGACACCGTTGAAACATTTAGGAATGGATATTGAAAATGTTTCAATGCCAGGTACAACGACAGCGTTATACCATGCTAATTTTAAAGTGGAAACAGCACGTTGGGATTATTTAATAGCGCCTAATCATTATTCAAAGCAAATTTTTGAAAGTGCATTTGCTTTTAAAAATAAATCCTTGGATATTGGATACCCAAGGAATGACATTTTATATGCGGATAATAATGAAAAAGATATTAGAGCTTTAAAGAAAACGTATCTTGGTAATGAAGATGCTAAAGTGGTTCTTTATGCGCCAACATGGCGTGATGATAGCTTTTATACTCAGGGTGTTTATAAATTCGAAATGGCTTTTTCATTCGAATCATTCTTTCAACATGTATCAGACGATACTATTTTAATTATGCGGCCTCATTATTTAGTTAAGAATAGTATTAATATCGAAGGATTTGAAGATCGTGTTAAAATAATGGCAGATGAAAATATTACTGAATTATATTTAATGAGTGATATGATGATTACGGATTATTCGTCAGTGATGTTTGATTTTGCTAATTTGAATCGACCAATGATGTTTTATTGTTATGATTTAGAACATTATCGGGATGAACTACGCGGCTTTTATATCAACTTTGAGATGGAAGCGCCAGGACCAATCGTAGAAAAAGAACCAGATTTCTATAAACAATTGGATGTCTATACGCAAAATGGTGATTATCCTGGTTACGAAAAACAATTTAAAGATTTTCAAAATAAATTTATTGAATGGGATAATGGAAAAGCTTCTCAAAAAGTTTCTGACATTATCTTAGGTAAGTAAGCATATTCTCCTTTTGGGAGGATATGCTTTTTATTTTTTAAAATATAAATACTGATAACATCGGATAAGATGTTAATTTTTAGTGATTAATGGTAGAATTGTATAAGCGTAAGTGTATACATGTTATTATTGAGAATTAAAATAACTGAATGATTAATGGTGATAAAATGGAAGATTATAAAATTCGATTAGAGTATGTTACAAAAGGTATAACAAGTAAAAAAAATCGAAAAATTGATAAAGATTCGAAAGATATTTATTGGGCTTTAAGGGGCATCTCGTTTGATATTTATCGTGGTGAATTTTTTGGTATTATTGGCATGGGTGGCTCAGGGAAAGCAACGTTATCTGACATTCTAGCCGGTAAAGCCAAACAAACAACGGGTTTTCTAACGATGGCCGGTCACACGACGATTGTATCATATGAGACACAATTAAAACGCGATAAAACGGCTGTGCAAAATATTCAAGAAGCAATTACTGATTCTAAGATTGATTACAAAAATAGTGATCAAACTTTGAATAATGTTTTAAATTTTGCTGACTTAGGGGTATTAAAAGAAAGTAAAATTGAAGATTACTCTCCCGATATGCGTGCGCGAGTTGAGTTAGCAATGGCCTTCTTCATTGAACCTGATATTATTATTTTAGATGGTATTCTATCAGCATTAGATGATATTTTTTATCAAAAAACGGTTGATAAAATTAAAAGCCTACAAACAGAGGGCAAAACTTTTGTACTTGCTAGTCAAGATTTACAACAAATGGAGTTCTTAACAGACAGAATTGCCTGGATTCAAAACGGTCAACTGATGGATATCGGTGAGTCTGAAAAAGTCGTTATGAGTTATTTAGATTTTGTTGCTTGGTACGATAGTTTGACTGATGAGAAACGAAGTGAGTACGATAAACAACGTGATTCAGAACGTAAATCATTTAGTGTAGAGACCTTATATACACAATATAAAAAAACGCATTTTGATCCTGATATGCCTCGATCAATTGAGTTGCGTCGTAGAGATGCCTTTTATAACGGACAAGCATTTGACGATACAAAATATTTTTTAAAAAAGAAAAATGGTAAAAAGCACGGTAAACTAGCTTTGATGGTTATTGGTATTTTGATTTTAGCAGTGATAGGAACAGTTTCTGCCAAGTATGTTCAAATGAACAATGACAAGCAAGAATCGAGTTCAATCGCCCAACGTCAGAAGTCTGTAAGTGAATCAAAAAAAATAGCAATTTCAAGCTCAATTAGTAGAGCTGATGTCTCTAAAAAAGTGGTGGCATCTTCTAAATCTAAATCAGCTAAAGCTGCTTCAAGCAAGTCAGCCAAACGGTCTGCTGAAAAAAAGCGGCAGAATGAGTCGCTTGCTAAAGCTAAGGCAGAAAGTGAATCCGTTCTAGCTAGAGAGTCATCTGAAAGGGTGGCTAGTTCTGAGTCAGCAGCAAAAGAAAGTAGTGAAAAGAAGGAAAGTAGTGAAAAGAAAGAAAGTATCAGTAAAATTAGTACGAAGATGTTTGAGGTAGGTAGTGGGGATAGTTTATCAAGTATCGCGACTGCCAATGATACAACCAGTGATCAATTGATGGACATCAATGAATTATCATCAAATCTTTTGCATGTAGGACAAAAAATAAAAGTACCTAAATAAATGTGAGTTAACTCGGAGGAAGTTATGAAATTAAGAACGAAAGTAATTATTGGTATAGTTGCAGTTGTGTGTATCGGTGGTGGGACGATATTAGCTAGTACGAAGGCTGGTCATGACGTCGTTGAGTGGGTTGCTACTCGTGGGTCATCTGACCAACAAAAAAAGGAGTACGCTGAACAACAAAAATTAGCTGAATCGAAATATGGTAAGAGTAAGTCTAGTGAAAAATCAAAACCAAAATCAAAAAAGAAGAAAACTGAAAAGAAAAAATCTGTGTCTAAAAAAAGTAAATCAACGTCGTCTTCGTCGTCAAGTTCTAATATTGATACGGATACGATAACTGTTGTTTATGGTGATTCATTGTCATCTATTGCGTTAAGCCATGATATGACAGTGAAGGAACTAATTGCATTAAATGACATGGAAAATACAACATTAAGACCTGGGCAAACGCTTAAGGTCGTTGCTGGAAGTGGAAAAAGTATAGATACTACATCTTCAGATACAACAGGCACAGATAATACAAGTTCTGATAATACTACTTCAGACAACACAACAAGTTCATACTCTAATGACGATACAACTTCAGATAGTACAAGTACAGCAAGTTCATACTCTAATGCTGATACAAGCTCAGATAGTACAACAAGTTCAGATACTTCTAGTACCGATAACACAACAAGATCATATTCTAGTTCAACATCAGATACAACTAGTTCAACGAGCTCAACTAGTGATGAGACAACTAGCAATTAGCAATCGGATTTCTGCATGTTAATAGGTGTATAATATCCGTAGGTTAAAAAATAAAGACAAATGAATTGGAGCGGATGAGTAAATGAGTTCAGACCCTGGTCACGAACTGCTGTTGCAGCTGTTATTATTAGTCATTTTGACATTAGTGAATGCCTATTTTTCAGCTGCAGAATTAGCAGTAGTTTCAGTAAATCGTAATAAAATTGAGGCAGAGGCGAAAGCTGGAGATAAAGGTGCAATAAGAATTCTTGGTATATTAAATAATTCGACATCATTTTTATCAACTATCCAGATTAGTATTACTTTTGCCGGGTTCTTGTCTTCAGCTTTTGCAGCAACATCTTTGGCTAAATATGTTGAACCATTGTTTGGGAGTGCTGTGTGGGCACATGATGTTGCAGTAGTTATCGTTACGTTGATTTTATCTTATTTTTCATTAGTTTTAGGAGAATTATATCCTAAACAATTGGCACTACAGATGCCAGACAAAATTGCCAGAGCAACGACTGGGCCTATTCAACTTATTGCGATTGTTTTCAAACCATTTAACTGGTTGTTATCAATTTCAATCCGTGCATTAGAAAAAATAACACCAATTAAGTTTAATAAAAATAATATTGAGGTTATTAGTCGACAAGAAATTGTTCATATGATTCAAACTGGTGAAGAGCGTGGTGCTATTGATTCAGATGAATATGAAATGATGGAAGGCGTTATTTCGTTACATACGAAATTCGCTCGTGAAGTTATGGTCGCTAGAACTGATGCTTTTATGATTGATTTACAAAACGATAATGATCGTAATATTGATGCTATTTTAAATCAACCTTATTCTCGTGTACCCGTTTATAGTGATGATAAAGATAACGTCGTTGGCGTTGTTCATATCAAAAATTTGCTTAAAGCTGCTAGAGCAAAAGGGTTCGATAGAATTAGTTTACGTCAAATTATGCAAGAGCCCATGTTTATTCCAGAAACGATGGCTGTTGATGATTTGTTATTCGAAATGAAGAAAACACACACTCAATTAGCTATTTTATTGGATGAATATGGCGGTGTTGTTGGACTTGCCACAATTGAAGATTTAATTGAAGAGATTGTTGGCGATATCGACGATGAGTCAGATAGCCCTGATGATACATTGAGAAAAATTAATGCACATGAATATATCGTACAAGGTCGAATGACACTTGACGATTTTAATGATGAATTTAATTGTGATATCAACGTTAAAGACGTAGACACAATTGCGGGATTCGTCTTAACTGAATTAGGTCGAATTCCCGGTAATAATGAACAACTACAGATTACACTTCACAATGGTATACTTCTCGAAACGGAAAAAATGGACGGTTCTCGATTAGTGGAATTGAAAGTTATGATTCCCGAAACACGGTTAAAAGATACTTTAAAGAGTAAAGAATAAAATATGGGATGATAAGGTCAATAGAACTCTAATAAGTTCCATTGACCTTATCATTTTTTACGTCGAAGTTCATTATCATTTATGATAAACTATGAGTAATATGTTTTAGAGAGGACAAAAAATGAATACAGAAGAATTAGAGACTCAAGTAAAAAAACGCCGAACATTTGCGATTATTTCTCATCCCGATGCTGGTAAAACAACCATTACAGAACAATTACTTTTATTCGGTGGGGTTGTCCGTTCTGCCGGAACAGTTAAGGGTAAAAAATCTGGTACTTTTGCAAAATCTGATTGGATGGAAATTGAAAAGAAACGTGGTATTTCTGTTACTAGTTCAGTTATGCAATTTGATTACGCCGATAAGCGGGTTAATATTTTAGATACACCTGGGCATGAGGATTTCTCGGAAGATACCTACCGAACATTAATGGCCGTAGATTCTGCAGTCATGGTTATTGATTCTGCAAAAGGAATTGAACCACAAACAAAGAAATTATTTAAAATTTGTAAAATGCGTGGCATTCCTATTTTCACATTCATCAATAAGATGGATCGTGATGGACGTGAGCCACTTGATTTAATGGCTGAACTCGAAGAGGTCTTGGGCGTTGAATCATACCCAATGAACTGGCCAATTGGTATGGGTAAAGGCTTAAAGGGATTATACGATATCTACAACCATCGTATTGAACTTTACCAAAAAGAAGATAAAGGCATGGACTACGTTGATTTAAATGACGCCGGTGAGATTGAAGGCGACCATCCTTTAAAAGAAGATAGTATCTATCAAGAAGTGCTAGATGAAATTGAATTATTGGGCGATGCTGGTAATACCTTTGATGAAGCAAAAATCGCAACAGGGGATTTAACGCCGGTTTTCTTTGGATCAGCATTAACTAACTTTGGTGTAAAAACGTTCTTAGATATTTATTTGAACTATGCACCAGCACCACAAGAACATAAAACGATTGAAGAAACAACGATACAACCAACAAATGAACATTTTTCTGGGTTTGTTTTCAAAATTCAAGCAAATATGAATCCTAATCATCGTGATCGAATTGCGTTTATTCGAATTTGTTCAGGTGAATTTGAACGTGGGATGGATGTTAAATTAGCAAGAACTGAAAAGAAAATGCGTTTATCTAATTCAACCCAATTTATGGCAGATTCTCGTGAAGTTTTAGAATCAGCTGTAGCTGGCGATATTATTGGATTATATGATACTGGTAATTTCCAAATTGGCGATACAATCAGTAACATGAAGAAACCAATTACCTTTGAAAAATTACCTCAATTTACGCCTGAATTATTCATGAGCGTTAATGCTAAAAATGTAATGAAACAAAAATCATTCCATAAGGGTATTCAACAGTTGGTTCAAGAAGGTGCTGTTCAATTATATAGAAGTTACAACACGGGTGACTATATTCTGGGTGCCGTTGGTCAACTTCAATTTGAAGTCTTCCAATTCAGAATGTTAAATGAATATAATTCAGAAGTTATCATGACACCAATGGGTTCTAAAACAGCTCGCTGGATTGATCCAGAACAATTGGATGAAAAGATGTCAAGTTCACGTAACTTACTTGTTAAAGATCGACAAGACTTACCGTTGTTCTTGTTTGAAAATGCATTCGCAGAACGCTGGTTTGCTGACAAATATCCAAACGTTACATTAACATCAAAACTATAAACGAAAAGAGGTATACCAATTGGTATACCTCTTTTTTGAGTGCTTATTAATTTAATGAGTAAGGCATTTTGATGTAAGTTTCATCAATAAAACCACCATCTTTTAATTCAAACCAAACATCATTACTTGATGATAACTGACTGATTAAAGTAACTTGTGTATTGTCAGCTAAAACTCGTAATTTTTTACCATAAGGTTTAGTGTAAATAGTTACAGATTTATTAGGAATGTAATCAATTGAAGCAGAGTGATTGATTATTTTTTTAGTAAATTCATTGGTGTCATTGTCGGGTAATAAAGCATATTTGGGTTGAATAATCATTTTTACATTAGAAGTACTTTCTAACCATTGATTGCCACCTATGCTGTACCAAATAGTTCCCAAATTCGTTTCGATTTTTTCAAATACTTGTAAAATAACGCCAGCAGGTAAGAAGGCGGGATAGGAGTTACCCTCGGGTAAGTCATAAGGACGTACGCGTTTTGTAATCTGGATGTATGCGTCAATTTGATCGACGGTTTTCCAATTGATGTTGCGATAATAATAGTAGATGGTTTGTTGTTCATTTGTGAAAGTACCATAACTAGTTTTTGAGGCACGCAATAAATTGAACCCTGGAATATTGACAGGGTCATAAGTGAAAGGGTCATTCAAATGGCCACGTAGTAAAGTGGGTGAGCCGATTAAGTAGCCACCATCAATATCTTGATTATAAATCCAAACGGCAGCGCCATGTTTCTTTTCATAGCTTAAAATAATAGCACCATAGTTGGTTACAAAAGTACTTGTGAATCCCGAAATGCCAACTAGATTATAATCATTGATTGGTTCAAATTGAAGTCTTAAATCGCTACCTATAGTGCCACTGATAATTTGCGGACGAGATAGATTATTATTATTTTGGTCTTTATAGTAAACAATCATTGTGGCATCTGAAACAGATGTTGGTAGAAAAGTTTTTTCTTCAATGACTTCATGTTTCTTTTGTTTTGGTGCCTTATATTTTTTTGTTGATTCAGAATTGAATACAAATTGTATATCGGAAGTGGAAGTAGGTTGGTCATTTTTTGTAAAAACAGACAACATATTCCGGAAGAAATCTCTTAAGGCGATTTTAATCAGCTCCATTCATAATCTAATATCATAATTATAACCTAAAAAGATTAATTATTGGGGAAAAGTGTTTGAAATATCGTTTATTTATTTAAAAGAATGAATAAAATAAAAAAAGATGCAGACTCAGAAAAAATTATCTGAGTCTGCATCTTTAGTTTAGCCTTTACTTTTCAACGTTAGAGTCGGAATCTTTAACATCAGTAGTTGTATCGGCTGATATCTTAATTTCATCTTTTTCAATTTTTGCAGCTAATTTTGTTACATCAGGATTATCAAGGTAGAAGTCAGCTATTTGATCTTCAATCTGTTCCTGGATAACACGTCTTAGTGGACGAGCACCCATTGCGGGATTGTAGCCTAAATCAACTAATTTTTCTTCAACCCGATTTGTAACGTGAAGTTCTAAGTTTTGATTTTTAAGAACTTTATTAACGTCATCAAGCATGATACTTACGATTGAAACTAAGTTTTCTTTACTTAATGAGTTAAATTCAACGATGTCATCAAAACGGTTTAAAAATTCAGGACGGAAGTAATTTGATAGTTTATCAATGATGGCATGGGTTGCACCAGTTGACGTTGCACCAAAGCCAACATTTGCTTCAGCATCAGCACTACCAGCGTTAGATGTCATAATGATAATCGTATCTTTGAAACTTACCACGCGACCTTGTGAATCTGTTAAACGGCCATCTTCAAGAATCTGCAAGAACATATGCATAACATCAGGATGTGCTTTTTCAACTTCATCTAACAAGATTAAACTGTATGGATTACGACGAACTTGTTCAGTTAATTGACCAGCTTCTTCATAACCAACATAGCCAGGAGGGGAACCAATCAATTTAGAAACTGAATGGTTCTCCATGTACTCACTCATATCGAAACGAATCATTGATTCTTTTGTTCCAAATAATTCTTTTGATAATTGTTTAGCAAGTTCTGTTTTACCAATTCCAGTTGGTCCAACAAACAAGAATGATCCGATAGGACGCCCAGATTTATTGAATCCAATCCGGTTACGGCGGATGGCGCGGGCCACTTTATCAATGGCGTCATCTTGGCCAATGACATTAGCTTGAAGGGAAGTGGCTAAATTTTTCAATTGTTGTTGCTCTTTTTCCTTTAGTTCGCCTACAGGAATCCCTGTTTTTTCTTCAATAATTTGTTCCATTTCTTTTTCGGTTACAATTGGTAATTCATCAGAATCAGTATTACTATCTTGTAATTCTTTGAATTTTGCGACTTGATCGCGATAGTAGGCTGCTTTTTCATAATCTTCGTCGGTTAGTGCAGCTTGTTTTTGAGTTTCAGCGTTTTTAATTTTTTCTGCAACTAATTTGGGATCAATAGCTTTAATGGTTAAATTCATTTTTGACCCAGATTCATCAAGTAAATCGATGGCTTTATCTGGTAAAAAACGATCTTGAATGTAACGGTCAGAGAGAGAAGCAGCAGCTTCAATTGCTTCATCACTATAATGAACATGATGGTAAGCTTCGTATTTCTTTTGAATACCTTTTAAAATGACGATTGACTCTTCGACACTAGGTTCATCAACTTGGATAGGCTGTAAACGACGTGCAAGCGCAGCATCTTTTTCGATTTGACGATATTCATTTAGAGTTGTTGCGCCAACGAGTTGTAATTCGCCTCGAGCAAGAGCTGGTTTTAGAACGTTACCGGCATCCATACCACCTTCAGCATTACCAGCGCCTACAATTTCATGAATTTCATCAATGAATAGAATGATAGACTTATCATTTTTAAGTTCCTTCATTAATTGTTGCATTCGTTCTTCGAACTGACCACGAATACCCGTTCCTTGAACTAATGAAACAACATCTAATCGAATAACTTGTTTGTTTAAAAGTTTTTGAGGAACAGCTGAATCAACAATTTTTTGAGCTAATCCTTCAACGACTGCTGTTTTACCAACACCAGCTTCGCCGATTAGAACAGGATTATTTTTTGTCCGACGATTCAAAATTTCAATGATTTGATTAATTTCTTGATCGCGACCAATGACCGGGTCAATATTTCCTGCCCGTGCCTCATCGGTTAAATTAAGACCGAATTGACCAAGGATTGTATCCTTACCATTATTTTTATTAGCGCCACCATTTCTACCAGCTTGGGTAGGAGGTGTCTGCTCTTTTCTTTGTGAACTATTATTTTGACTATTTGGTGCAATCGCATTAAATAAATCATCAAGGTTACCAAAGCTAAATGGATCTTGTTGATTATTACGGATTTGACCATTACTTAAACGCTCTTGTTCATCTTTTAGTAATCGATAACAATTTTGACATAAATCGTATTCTTGATGTTGACCATTTAAGTTAGTTGATAAGTGTATTGTCGCTGGATTGATTTGACAATTTTGACAGATCATATGTGTCACAACCTTTCATATTTCGTTCGTATAGTTTAGTTTATCTAAGATCAAAAACATGTTGACCATCTTTGACCTTCGATGAATAGTATACAAAATATGGAAAAATTCTGCAAGCAATTAGAACTCCTTTTTTACATTTTATGGAGGCTAATCTATAATGAATTTAGTATAGTAGATTTTAGTGAAAAGAGGTTTGAAAATGAGCGAAGATTATAAAGCAAAAATTGATGCATTGATTGCTGGTGAAATAGAGACAATAACAATCAACCCAGATGAATTTATGGCGTTTCAACTTGTTTGGCAAAAAGAAAAATTACGTAAGGCAATCGTTGGTAATGCGCAAAGAGAAGGTCAAATTATTTACAAATATGTTAGTTTGAAAAACTAAAGACTTGTATCATTTTTTAAATAATGGTATTATTTGTCTCTAAAGACTAATGTGTTTAATTTATTAATGAAAACGTGTTCTTTGCTTTTGTTAGTGGGTTATGCATTTTTCTAAAATAAAAAAATATAGAACATCAAGGAGATAATTAATTATGGAAAAGAAAGACTTTCACGTAATCGCAGAAACAGGTATCCACGCGCGTCCAGCTACATTATTGGTACAAGCAGCAAGCAAATTTACTGCTGACGTTGCTTTGGTTTACGGAGAAAAATCAGTAAACTTGAAATCAATCATGGGCGTTATGTCATTAGGCGTTGGTCAAAATGCTGATGTAACAATCACTGCTGATGGCGCTGACGAAACAGATGCAATCGCAGCTATTACAGAAACAATGACGAAAGAAGGACTTGCTGAATAATGTCGAAAATGCTAAAAGGGATTGCTGCTAGTGATGGTATTGCCATTGCTAAAGCATATATGTTAGTTCAACCCGATTTGTCATTCTCGCAAGTAAGCATTGAAGATCCAGAGTCAGAAATCAAACGCCTTGATGCTGCTGTTGCAGCATCAAGTGAAGATTTGAAACTAATCAAACAAAAAGCTGCAGAAAACCTCGGCGCAGAAGAAGCCGAGGTTTTTGAAGCTCATTTGACAATCCTTTCAGATCCTGAACTTATGGGCAACATTGGCGATAAAATCAAAAATGATAAGGTCAACGCTGAAGCAGCATTGAAGGATGTCACAGATATGTTCATTTCAATGTTTGAAGATATGACTGATAATGCTTATATGCAAGAACGTGCAGGCGATATTCGTGATGTTACGAAACGTGTAATGAGTCATTTATTAGGAGTTACAATTCCTAATCCTGCTCTTATCGATCAAGAAGTTGTGGTCGTTGCACATGATTTAACACCATCGGATACAGCCCAATTAAATCGTAAATTTGTTAAAGGATTTATTACTGATGTTGGTGGACGTACTTCTCATTCTGCTATTATGTCTCGTACGCTTGAAATTCCTGCTGTTGTAGGCGCTGGTGATCCAACGACTGCAATCTCAGAAGGTGATATGGTTATTGTTGATGGTATCAATGGTGACGGAATTATCAATCCTACTGCTGAAGAAATTTCAACATATGAAGCAAAAGCAAAAGCTTTTTCTGATCAAAAAGCTGAATGGGAAGAACTAAAAGACGCTAAAACAGTTACTGCTGATGGCGTACATTTTGATTTAGCTGCTAATATCGGTACACCTAAGGATGTTGAGGGTGCAGTAGATAATGGTGCTGAAGCAGTTGGTTTATTCCGTTCAGAATTCTTATACATGGATGCTAGTGAATTACCTTCAGAAGATGATCAATTTAAAGCTTATAAAGCTGCAGTTGAAGGTATGAATGGTAAACAAGTAGTTGTAAGAACAATGGATATTGGAGGCGATAAGGAATTACCTTACTTGCCATTACCAGAGGAAATGAATCCGTTCTTAGGATATCGCGCAATCCGTATTAGTTTGGATCGTCAAGATATTTTCAGAACACAACTTCGTGCTCTACTTAGAGCTTCTCATTATGGACAATTAGCAATTATGTTCCCTATGATTGCAACTGTTGATGAATTTAAATCAGCAAAAGCTATCTATACTGAAGAACGTACTAAGTTAATTGACGCTGGTGTACCAGTAGCAGATAAACTTGAAGTCGGTATGATGATGGAAATTCCTGCTGCTGTTATGAACGGTGATCATTTGGCTAAGTATGCTGATTTCTTTAGTATTGGTACAAATGATTTAATTCAATATTCAATGGCTGCTGATCGAGGTAATGAACAAGTGTCATACCTTTACCAACCTTATAACCCATCAATTTTACGTTTGATTAAAATGGTAATTGATTCGGCTCATAAAGAAGGTAAGTGGGCAGGTATGTGTGGCGAAATGGCCGGCGATCAAATTGCCGTACCTATTTTAGCTGGAATGGGACTTGATGAATTCTCAATGAGTGCTTCGTCAATTCTTAAAACACGTAGTTTAATGAAAAAATTAGATACAACAAAAATGAAGGAATTAGCTGATAAAGCTGTTTCTGACTGTGAAACTAATGAAGAAGTTATTGCATTAGTTGAATCTTACATGAAATAAATTAAACACAAAAAAACTGGTAATTTCGATTATCAGTTTTTTTGTGTTTAATTGGGAATAGATGAGAATAGTCTACTTTTATTGCATAACGGGTGAGAAACCAATATAATTAAAACTATTATATTAGAATAGACAAGGGGACCTTATCGTGAATATTGGAATTTTTACAGATACATATTTTCCACAAGTGAGCGGTGTGGCGACTTCAATAAAAACACTAAGAAACGAGCTCGAAAAAGAGGGACATACCGTCTATATCTTTACGACGACTGACCCACATGTTGATAAGACAGTATATGAACGTAATATTTTTAGATTCTCTAGTATTCCATTTGTTTCTTTTACAGATAGAAGAATTGCTGTTAGAGGCTTATTTCAAGCTTACCAAGTGGCAAAAGAACTAAATTTAGACGTTATTCATACACAGACTGAATTTTCTATGGGCTGGATTGGTAAATTTGTTGCAAGAAATTTAAAAGTTCCTTGTTTACATACCTATCATACAATGTATGAAGATTATTTACATTACATTGCCAATGGTAAGTTATTGAAACCATACCATGTTAAGCAAATGACAAAAACATTTGCATTCCATATGAGCGGGATTATCGCACCAAGTACACGCGTTCAGACGTTGCTACAGAAGTATGGTGTGAAATCAGAAATACGAGTTATCCCTACAGGGGTAGACATTTCTCAATTTGAACAAATTGAAACAGAAGATTATCGTTCTAAATTAGACATTTCTGAAGATCAACCAGTCATGCTTGCGTTAAGTCGATTGGCATTTGAAAAGAATACACAAGAAATTATTGATGGTATGCCAGCGATAATTAAAAAAGTACCGAATGTTTTACTCTTGATTGTAGGGGATGGTCCGGCACGTGAAACCCTTGAAGAGCAAACAGAAAGTTTAAATTTAAAGGACAACGTCAGATTTATTGGTGAAGTTGATAATGATGAGGTATTCCATTTTTATCAGTTAGCAGATTTATTTGTGTCTGCATCAGTAACAGAATCTCAAGGATTGACGTTTATCGAAGCTTTAGCTGCTGGAACACCGGTTATTGCTAAAACGGGTAAATATACTGACGAGTTAATGGAAAAACCAGAAGTTGGTAAAACTTTTTCATCTGAAACTGAAATGGTGACTGATATTATTGATTACTTAAATAGATGTCATGAAGAAGTTGATCCAGAGCCAAGATTAGAAAAGTTAAAAGAAATTTCAGCGGCAACATTTGGATCAAAAGTTGCTGAATTTTACCAAGATGCTCAAATTCATTATGTTGAAATAGAAGAAGAGGATGACGAAATCAGTCATCTATAAACGAATTTATTTTCAAAGGAGTTTCAACCATGCTATTAATTAACATGTTTTCTGCGGCCAATTCGGTTAAAGGACAAGGGGTCGGTAGCGCATATACCGAAATGATGAAGTTGCTCAAAGAACGCTTTCCAACTGAATTCAAAATTAGTGTGAATAAATATAGTCGCTCAGATATTAGTCATTACCATACCATCAATTTTCCTTATTACCTTTCGACTTTTATGCCAGGTAGAGGTAAAAAAATTGGCTATGTCCATTTTTTACCAGAAACACTTGAGGGAAGTGTTAAAATTCCACAACCTTTTAAAGCCATTTTTTATTGGTATGTAATTGCTTTTTATAAACGAATGGATCATATTGTCGTGGTTAATCCAAGTTTTATTCCAAAACTTGAAGCGTTTAAGATTCCAAAAGAACGCGTCACGTATATTCCTAATTTTGTTTCAAAAAAAGTTTTTTATGAAAAAACCGTGGAAGAAAAACAAGCTTTTAGAGATGCGTTAGGTATTCCAGCCGATAAATTTGTTGTTTTTGGTGATGGTCAAGTTCAAGAAAGAAAAGGTGTGCCCGATTTTATTAAGTTAGCTAAGCAAAATCCTGATATCCAATTTATTTGGGCCGGTGGCTTTTCATTTGGTAAGTTAACTGACGGTTATGCTGAATTAAAAAAAGTAGTTGATAATCCGCCTAGTAATTTAACGTTTACTGGGATTATTGATCGAGAAGCTCTAGTAAATTATTACAATATTGCTAACCTTTTCTTACTGCCATCTTTCAATGAATTGTTTCCAATGTCAGTATTAGAAGCATTTAGTTGTGGGACACCTGTATTATTGCGCGATTTAGATCTTTATAAAGCGGTTATTGAGGGCTATTATGATGCCGCGACAGATGTTAATGGTATGCAAATTAAATTGAGAAAATTAAAAGAAGATCCCAATGCGTTATCAGTTTTGCATGACAAAGCAGATCAGGCATCAGCATACTATTCTGAGGATAGATTGGCTGAAATTTGGCATCAATTTTACTTGGACCAGAGCAAAGAGGGCTAAAAGATGACTCGAAAAAACATAGGTTTATTGACGTTAATGGTTATAATTGGGATGGGGATATTCGCTTATTCTTTAAAAAATGTATCAATTCAGTCGCTCGTTAAAGCTTTAGTTAATATTAATATATGGTGGTTATTAGTAGCAGTATTTTGTATCTGTATGTACTTTGTCATTGAAGCATTTGTTGTTCAACGGTTCATGATAGGGCAACATAAAAAATTTACATTTAAGAATGCAATTCGTATTCCACTGATTGAACAATTATTTAATGGAATCACACCTTTTTCAACAGGTGGACAACCTGCACAATTGTTTGCGATGGCTCAGTCAGGTGTGGACGCTGGTCGTGCAAGTTCCATTTTATTAATGAAATTTGTCGTTTACCAGGCAATGATTGTTATTAATTTTATTGTTTGTTTACTAATTGGGTTTCAATACATTCAAGATAAAGTTAATTATCTAATGGTATTCGTGATTTTTGGATTTGTGATTCATTTAGCTGTGATTACTGCTTTGTTAATGATCATGTATTGGTATGGATTCACTAAAAAATTAGTGTATGTTTGTATGCTAGTTGTTAAGTTATTCGTTAAAGGGGATCGTTTTGATCGCTGGAATACAAGTATTTATTCAAAAATTGAAAACTTCCATAAAGAGAGTTTACGTATGAAGAATGAAAAGAAAATGATTTTTCACGTTTTTGTATTAACATTCTTCCAACTCGCGTTTTACTATTTAATTCCATACTTTATTATGTTGTCATTGGGATACACATCAGTGAATGTGATTATGATTACAGCACTTCATGTGCTTATTGTCATGGTAATTTCACTTTTCCCAATTCCGGGGGGAACTGGTGGTGCAGAATATAGCTTCGCGATTGTCTTTTCTAGTTTCATGACCAGTCACAGTAAATTGATTTTAGCCATGTTGTTATGGCGTATTTTAACTTACTATGTTGGACTATTTGCGGGAATGTTTGCTTTAGTTGTTAAACCAGATAAGGTAGAAGAAGTTGGAATTGAAGATTAAATAAATGAAATATGATAGTAACCATTGCTGATGATAGATTTTCTATTATTGGCAATGGTTTTTTTTGTGTTTTATAAGGAGAAGAACGTGTTTCTTTAAGCAATACTAAAATCGCTAATCAGTTTATTACTATTCAAAATAACGACAAAAAAGCACTGTCAAATGACAATGCTTTTATTAGTTAGCTTTTCAAAATCGTTAAATATATTGTGATAAAGCGTCTTTAACTTGCTCTTTTGAATGATAACCGACGAGTGTATCAACAACTTCGCCATCTTTTTTAATCATTAATGTGGGAATTCCCATGATACCAAAATCGTCAGCTGTTTTAGGATTTTGGTCAACATCCATTTTAGCAAATTTAACCTTGTCACCTATTTCTTGTTCTAATTCCTCAATTGCTGGTGATTGCATTTTGCAAGGGCCACACCATGTTGCCCAAAAATCCGTCAATGTTATACCTGAATCTGTAACTGTTTTGAAATTTTCATCTGTAATTGCTTGTACCATTTGAATTCCTCCTTTATTTATTTGAATATAATATCAGAGGAAATATAATTAGCCTAAATATATGCTTACAAAAAGTAAGTATAAAGAAATAACGCCGTATTTTTATTTATTTTGTGTCATGTAGTCATTCAAACGTTCCATCCCAAGCACTAAATTCTCCATACTAGAAGCGTAACTTAAGCGAACGTAACCTTGACCAGAATCACCAAAAGCAGTTCCTGGAATTAAGGCAAGTTTATTATTAAAAGCTAGTTCTTTACAGAATGCCATAGAATCTTGGTTATATCCTGCAGGAATTTTTGCGAAAATATAAAAAGCGCCACTAGGTTGTGCCATTTCAAAATGCATTTTTTTCATTTCAGCCATAACGAAATCACGGCGTTTTTTATATTCAACATTCATTATGCGACCATCGTCTTTACCGTCACGTAAGGCAGCAATTCCAGCACGTTGAGAAACACTTGTTGCAGAGGTTACTAAGTATTGATGAACTTTTTTTAATTCATCAGTCATCGCTTTGGGAGCAAGCAAGAATCCAATGCGCCAGCCAGTCATGGCATGCGATTTTGATAAACCATTAATTAGGACAGTTTGGTCACGGATATATTTTGCAATTGAGACATGTTCATGATCATAAGTTAATTCACTATAAATTTCATCACTAATTGCCCATAATTTTTGCTTTCTAATTTCATCAGTTATCGCAATAACTTCATCTTCGGTCCAAGAAATACCAGTTGGATTACTTGGATTAATTAGGATAATACCTTTAATATTTTCATTTGGATTATCTTTAACAGCTTGATTAATCATCTCAGGTGTTAATCTAAAGTTATTATCACGTGTGTTGATAAAAATTGGTTTAACCCGATTTAAAGTAATCAGTGGCATATAGCCAGGGTAGAGTGGCGTTGGGACAAGAACGGCATCGCCGGGGTTGAAGATAGTCTGTAAGGCAGTTGCGATGGCTTCAGTTGCACCAACTGTAACTAGAATTTCAGATTGTGCATCATAAGTAACGTCATATTTTTCATTAAAAAATTCACTGGCAGCTTCACGTAACTCAATATCACCAGCCATACCCATATAATGTGAGTAATTTTCATGAATGGCTTCGATGGCAGCTGCTTTAACATGATCGGGTGTATTAAAATCTGGTTCACCCATTGTTAATTTAATCATATCAGGAATTTGGCTCACTTCATCATCAAATTGACGAATATCTGAGACCTCTATTTTAAATACTTGATCGTTCAAATCTTTTCTAAATAAGCTCATTTTTATGCCTCCAAGTCTAATAACTAACAGTTTAGCATAAAAACAAGTTAAGAAACGATTATAATCTGCTTAATCAGGTGTAAATGTATAGAAAATTTGGTATTATTAACTATGATATTGAAAGGGGAACAACTATGAAAAATTCTCAGTTAGTAGCAATCATTAGTCGCTTAGAGGCTATGCAAAAAGAAGATAACGGCGAAATCCAAACAAGACACTTCGAACGTGAAGGTGTTGAAAAGGGAATCGTTGAATATGATCCAGATATGAAAGCATATACGTTAGAAGATTTAAGTAACCATACTAAATTTCCTTTCGATGATATTGATTTAATTGCAATGGAAGTTTACGACTTACTATTTAGTTAATCAATAACTGAAACATAGATTGAAAGACATTTTCGTGTTCTCGAAAACTGATCTTAAAAAATGGAGGCACTAAGATGCGGTCAACTTTAAAATATGTTCAGGATAAATTGAGCTCAAGATGGGGATTCCTCCTCTTGACGCTCGTTTTATTTTGGGCCAAAACAGTTGTTGCTTATGAAACCAAATTTACATTAGGTGCAACAGGTAGCATGCAACAATTTTTACTTTATATTAATCCAATACCAACAGCGTTATTATTATTTGGAATTGCAATCTACTTTAAGGGTAAAAAATCATATTGGATTTTGCTGATTGTTGATTTTATTCAAACATCATGGCTTTTTGCAAATATGGTTTATTATCGTGAGTTTTCAGATTTTCTTTCACTAGGAATTATCAAAAATTCAGGTTCAGTAGCTAATAATCTAGACAAGGGAATTGCCGGTATTTTACGACCAACTGATTTCTTTGTTTATATCGATATTATTATTTTAATTTTGATTCTTGTCTTTAAATTAGTCAAAATTGACTATAACCCAATTAAAAAGCGTTATGCTTTTATCCTGACTATTGCATCTGTACTTTTAGCTTTAGGGAACTTAGGTTTAGCTGAAAAGGATCGTTCTCAATTATTGACAAGAACTTTTGATAATAACTATATTGTTAAATATTTAGGCTTGAATTTCTATGCGGGATATAATGTTTATCAAACGCAAAAAGAAAGTGCGACACGTAAAAATGCCACTGCTAAAGATATGGATAAAGTTCTAAAGTATTTGGATAAAAATCGTTCTAATTCAAATATAAAGTATTATGGAAAAGCGAAGGGTAAAAATGTTTTTGTGATTCATCTAGAAAGTTTCCAACAGTTCATGATCGATTATAAATGGGATGGGCAACAAGTTACGCCTAACATTAATAAATATTATCATGATCAAAATACATTATCATTTGATAATTTCTTTAATCAAGTTGGACAAGGTAAAACGTCTGATGCTGAAATGATGTTGGAAGCATCCCTTTATGGGTTACCATCTGGTTCAGCGATGACGACTTATGGCACACAAAATACATTCCAAGCAGCACCCGCTATTCTTGATCAAAAAGGCTACTCTACAGCAGCTTTCCATGGTGACGTGGGTAGTTTCTGGAATCGTAATAATACTTATAAATCATTTGGTTACCAGTATTTCTTCAGTGAACCTTATTATGATGTCAAAGCTAACTATAAAGTTGGTTATGGGATGAAAGATAAGATTTTCTTGAAGCAATCGGTTAAGTATATTGAACAATTACCCCAACCTTTTTATGCTAAACTCATCACACTAACTAACCATTATCCATATGATTTAGATAGTGCGAATACGTCAATCAAAAAGACGGATACAGACGATAGTACGGTTGATGGTTATGTTCAAACATCTAAATATCTTGATCAATCATTCGGAGAATTCGTTAGTTACTTGAAGAAGAGTGGCTTGTATAAGGACAGTATGATTGTGATGTATGGTGATCACTATGGTATCTCTAATAATCATCCGAAAGCTATTGCACAGCTTTTAGGTAAAGACAAAGTAACAAGTTATGATTTAACGATGTTCCAAAAGGTACCATTTATGATTCATATGAATGGCCTTAAGGGCGGTATTAATCATACTTATGGTGGTGAAATTGATGTGCTACCAACTTTACTTGATCTATTAGGCGTTAAGAATACCGATACGGTTCAATTTGGTAATGATTTATTATCGAAAAATCGTAACCAAACGGTTGCCTTTAGAAATGGTGATTTCGTTTCACCAACCTTTACAAAAGTTGGAAATACCACGTATAACACTAAGACTGGTAAAGAAATCGAAAAACTAACGGCAGCACAACAAAAAGTTTATAACAAAGAATTAAAACATGTTACAACGTCATTATCATTATCAGATGAAGTTATTACGGGTGATCTATTAAGATTCTACGCACCAAGTAATTTCACTAAAGTAAATAAATCTGACTATAATTACAAGAAAAGTGACGCTCTTGAAACTTTGAAAAAAGCACAAGAGAAAGAAAAAACCAGTTTAATTGAACAACACGGTGGGGTATCTACCGAAAGTTTATTCAAAACTGATGCTCCAGAATTAAAATAACGATTGAAGTCATAACGTCATGTTATGGCTTTTTTTGTTGTAACCTTTACACAATCTTTACAATACCCCCACAGGACCTTTACATTAAAAATATAAACTTAATGTATAAGTTAAATATCGATATTTATGGAGGAAGTTACTATGAAAAAGGGATCTTTAGTAATGATTGGTGGAATTTTATCCATCATGTTATTAACTTTAACGGGATGTGAGACACAATCAAATTCAGGAAAATCGATTACAATTGTTGGATCTACAGCTTTACAACCTTTAGTTGAGGCAGCTGGTGAAGAATACGGGACTGAAAATGTTGGCGTCTTTGTTAATGTTCAAGGTGGCGGATCCGGAACAGGATTGAGTCAAGTTCAAGAAAAAGCCGTTAGCATTGGTAACTCAGATGTTTTTGCTGAAGAAAAATCAGGCATTAAGGCAAGTAAACTTGTAGACCATCAAGTTGCCGTTGTTGGAATTACGCCAGTTGTGAATAATGGTGTGGGCGTTAAAAACGTCTCAAAAAAACAACTTATAGATATTTTTACTGGTAAATTAACAAATTGGAAGCAACTAGGTGGCAATGATTTACCAATTGTCCTTTTAAATCGTGCATCTGGTTCGGGAACACGATTAACATTTGAAAAATGGGGATTAGAAGGTAAGCAAAGTAAAGATGCACAGGAACAAGATTCAACGGGAATGGTTCGACAAATTGTCGGATCGACACCTGGTGCAATAAGTTATATGGCTTTCTCATACGTTGATAAAACGGTCGATGTACTTTCTGTTGATAAAGTTAAACCAACTGAAAGTAATGTTGCCTCAAATAAATGGAAAATCTGGTCATACGAACATATGTATACGAATGGTGAACCCACGGGATTAACAAAACAATTTTTAACTTATATGATGTCAAATAAAATTCAAAAACAGGTTGTTAGTAAATTAGGTTATATTCCAACAACACAGATGCAAGTGAGTCGTTCGGTTGAAGGTAAAATAACACCAATTAAGAAGGGGATGTAGTTATGGATCCGATTCGTGAAAGTTTACTCAAAAAATCAAAAGCATCTAAACTAGAGATGCGCGGTAAAATAATTACTTATTTCTGTATTGGACTAATCGTCGCTATTGTTCTTGCTATCTTTTATTTCGTTGCTTCAAAAGGATTAGCAACGTTCTTTACTGATAAAGTATCAATTAAAGATTTTTTATTAGGAAAGAGTTGGAACCCTGGAACGCTTGATAAAGCAGGTAAGCCAGAAGTTGGGGCTTTACCAATGATTTCTGGATCATTCTTTGTCACTTTTTTATCAGCATTAATTGCAACACCTTTCGCTATTGGAACAGCTATTTTCATGGTTGAAATTTCACCAAATACGGGTAGCCGAATTTTACAACCGGTAACTGAATTATTAGTTGGTATTCCTTCAGTTGTTTATGGATTTATTGGTCTTTCAGTTGTGGTCCCATTTGTTCGAAGTATTTTTGGTGGAACAGGGTTTGGTATTTTATCTGGGACATTTGTGTTATTTGTTATGATTCTACCAACCGTTACGTCAATGACTGTTGATACTTTAAAATCTGTCCCACGTTATTACCGGGAAGCCTCACTGGCCTTAGGTGCAACACGTTGGCAAACAATTTATAAAGTTATTCTAAGAGCAGCAACACCAGGTATCATGACAGCGGTTGTTTTTGGTATGGCACGAGCTTTTGGTGAAGCCTTAGCCGTTCAAATGGTTATTGGTAATGCATCATTGATGCCATCAAGTTTAATTACACCATCATCAACTTTAACAAGTATTTTGACGATGGGAATTGGAAATACTGTCATGGGCTCATTAGAAAATAATGCGCTATGGTCACTTGCTTTAATTCTATTATTAATGTCATTATTCTTTAACATGGTTGTTAGAGTAATTGGTAAGAGAGGGGCGCTTAAATAATGAATCCTAAAAAAGTAGATAAAATCGCAACAAGTATTTTATATGGTATTGCCGGATTCGTCGTTCTTGTTTTAGCGGCCTTACTTGGCTATATATTGGTTAGAGGTGTGCCACATATCAGCTGGCATTTCTTAACATCACCCGCAAAATCATTTTCAAGTGGTGGTGGAGTAGGAATCCAATTGTTTAATTCCTTCTATCTATTATTATTAACATTATTGATTTCTTTCCCTATTTCATTGGGAGCGGGTATTTGGTTATCAGAATACGCTAAAAATAATTGGGTGACGACGGTTATTAGAACGTCTGTTGAAATTTTAAGTTCATTACCTTCAGTTGTTGTTGGGCTTTTTGGGTTTTTGATTTTCGTTGTCCAATATAATTTCGGTTTTTCAATTTTATCAGGTGCATTAGCCTTAACGTTCTTCAATTTACCTTTATTAACAAGATCAATCGAAGAGTCATTACGTTCTATCCCATATTCACAACGTGAGGCTGGCTTTTCGTTAGGATTATCGCGTTGGGAAACCGTTACGAGAGTTATTGTTCCAGATGCAGTACCTGGTATTTTAACGGGTGTTATATTGAGTGCCGGCCGTATCTTTGGTGAAGCAGCTGCGTTAATTTATACTGCTGGTCAAAGTGCGCCAGCACTAGATTTTACAAACTGGAATCCAGCTAATATTGCGAGTCCGTTAAATCCAATGCGTCCAGCTGAAACATTAGCTGTTCATATCTGGAAAATTAATTCAGAAGGTATTATGCCTGATGCATCAGCTGTTTCTGCAGGCGCATCAGCCGTCTTAATTATCGCAGTGCTTTTATTTAATTTCTTAGCTCGATTCGGTGGTAAAGCACTTTATCGTAAAATTACATCAAGTAAATAGATCATTAGGGGGTCAAAGAATATGGTAGAAAATAAAACTGAAAAATCTAGAATTATGACCTTCAATGAAGATAAACATGAGATAGCTTTAGAAACCAAAGATTTACATGTTCATTATGGTTCTAATGAAGCAATTCGAGATGTTAGTTTACAATTTGAACGGTTTAAAATTACAGCTTTAATTGGGGCATCTGGTTCTGGTAAATCAACTTATCTTAGATCGTTGAATCGTATGAATGATGGGATTGCTGATGTAACAGGACAAATTATTTACCGTGATTTAGATATAAATAAAGATAATGTTGATATTTATGAAATGAGAAAACATATTGGAATGGTATTTCAACGACCTAATCCATTTTCAAAATCAATTTATGAAAATATAACGTTTGCTTTGAAACGTCATGGGATGAAAGATAAGCAGTTACTTGAAGAACGCGTTGAAAAATCACTTAAACAAGCTGCACTTTGGGATCAAGTTAAAGATGATTTGAATGTGAGTGCGTTATCATTGTCTGGTGGACAACAACAACGTTTATGTATCGCTAGAGCGATTGCTATGGAACCTGACATCTTATTGTTAGATGAACCAGCTAGTGCGTTAGATCCAATTTCAAGTCGAATTGTTGAAGAATCACTTTTAGAACTGAAAGAAAAGTACACGATTGTCATTGTGACACACAATATGCAACAGGCTTCACGTATTTCAGATTACACAGCATTTTTCCATTCAGGAAATGCGGTAGAATATGATAAAACAACAACTATTTTTACGCGACCAACAATTAAACTAACGGATGATTATGTTTCAGGAAACTTCGGTTAAGGGGGAAAGGCCAAATGACTAAAATAATTGAAACAAATGATGTTCATTTGTATTATGGTAAGAAAGAAGCCCTCAAAGGAATTAATCTTGATTTCAATGAAAAAGGGATTACCGCTTTAATCGGTCCATCTGGTTGTGGTAAATCAACATATTTAAGAACGTTAAATCGCATGAATGATTTAATTCCAGGTGTAACCATTACAGGTACAGTTAAATTAAAAAATGAAGATATTTACGGTCCTAAAATGGATACCGTAAGATTACGCAAAAATGTTGGGATGGTTTTCCAACAACCTAATCCATTTCCATTTTCAATTTACGAAAATGTTGTATATGGTTTGCGATTAGCTGGCGTTAAAGATAAAGCAATCCTTGATGAAGCTGTTGAAAAAAGCTTGAAACAGGCTGCTGTCTGGGATGATGTAAAGGATGATTTGGGTAAAAATGCGCTTGCGTTATCTGGCGGACAGCAACAACGTGTCTGTATCGCTCGAGTCTTAGCGGTTGAACCTGAGGTCATTTTACTGGATGAACCAACAAGTGCTCTGGATCCTGGTTCAAGTAGTAAAATTGAAAATATGTTGCTAGAATTGCGTGAAAAATATACTATTATAATAGTGACTCACAATTTACAACAAGCTTCTCGAATTTCAGATCGAACTGCCTTCTTTTTAGAAGGTAATTTAATTGAAGTTGCACCAACTAAAAAATTATTTACGCAGCCTGTACAAAAAGAAACGGATGACTACATTAGTGGTCGATTCGGTTAAGAAAGGGAGACAAAATAATGCGATTACTTTTTGATGAAGAACAAGAAAAGCTACACATTAGATTTAGCGAAATGGGTATGATGGTTAGTGAAGCCATTCATAAATCTGTCCGTGCTTTCATTAATCATGATAAAGAGTTGGCCCATGAAGTTATCGTTGGCGATTACAAAATTAATGAACGCGAAATGAAGTTAGAAAAACAAACGTTAGAAATGATTGCATTGTATCAACCTGTTACAAGTGATTTAAGAGATATTGTGACTGTTTTAAAAGCTATTTCTGATTTAGAACGAATGGGAGATCACGCTGTAAGTATTGCGAGATCAACGATTCGTGTTAAAGGCAATCCTAGGGTAACGGAGATTGAAGATGAGATCGGAATTATGGGCGACCACGCACGTAAGATGGTTGAAGAAGTCCTCACAGCTTATATTAGAAAAGATGCCGAAAAAGCTCGTAAAGTTGCTAATTTAGATCTTGAAGTTGATGAATATTTCACGACAATATATGACCAGTGTATCCATGAAATGAAAACGAATCCCGAAACAGTTGTGGGAAGTGCTGACTATTTGATGGTTGCCACTTATCTAGAACGAATTGGCGATTATGTTACAAATGTGTGTGAATGGGTTGTTTATTTAAAAAATGGCCGAATCACTGAATTGAATCCTGGTAAATCAGAGTTAGAAAAAGAAAATGAATAAGGCACTACTCATTTAATAACTAACAATTTCGCGATTGTTAGTTATTTTTAATTTAAACGTTAAAATTTAAGTAAATAACGCTCGTTAAAATTGTAAAATGAGTACGATAAGAAGTACAATAATGATAGATTATTCTGAATGGAGGAACTACAAAATGAAAACAAATAAAAAATTCACAAAATCAACTAATAAAATTATCGCGGGTGTCGCAGCTGGACTTGCCGAATATATAAATTGGAATCCAACACTCGTTAGATTTTTATTTTTAATGCTAATCTTCGCAACAAAAGGCGTATTTATACTTGTCTATATCTTGTTAGCAATTAGCTTACCAGGGAAAAAACGTTCATTTACTAGTTCTTTTGAGCAGTTTACATCTAGTACTGGACAACGGACTAGCTCATCAAGTAAGAGTGGCCGTAAAATTATTAAAGATGTAGAAGTTACAGACGATAAATAATATTAATGATGAGGTGAAGATTCATGGGATTTTGGCAGCGCGTATTAATTAATGCCATACTGTTTTTGGCAATATCTGGTTTTTTTCCAGAGACTTTATTTGTTAAAAGTATCTGGGTTGCATTAATCGCCAGTTTTGTACTGGCCGTACTAAATATGCTAGTTAAACCGTTTTTAGTGATTTTATCACTGCCGGTAACTATTTTCAGTTTAGGATTTTTCTATCTGATTATAAATGCATTTATGTTACAAATGACGTCATTTTTTGTGGGTAATGAATTTAAATTTTCGAGCTTTTGGGCGGCATTTATCATCTCAATTGTGATGAGTATTGCTAATACAATCGTAACAAATTACTTTATTAGAAATAGACAATAGGGGGCATTAAGATGGCCAATGAAGTTTCAGTTAGAAATTTAGTAGATGCAATGGGATTAACTGTTTTAATTGGGAAAGAATACTTGGATGATAAAAAAATTACAACAAGTGATATTTCACGTCCTGGTCTAGAATTAACCGGGTATTTTAATTTTTATCCGAAAGAACGTATTCAATTATTTGGGATGACAGAACATGCTTATGCAAATGGACTGACTCCTGAAGATAGGCAGAATGTGATGAATCAATTAGCAACAGAACAAACACCATGTTTTGTTGTTTCAAATGATTTGGATGTGCCGCTAGAATTATTAGCTATCGTCAAAGAAAGACATATTCCAGTTCTAATTTCAAAACTAACAACGTCACGTCTATCTTCTAATATGGTTAACTTTTTGGAAGCTAAATTAGCTGAACGCCAGTCAATACATGGTGTTTTAGTTGATATTTATGGTCTTGGGGTCATGATTACAGGTGATTCTGGTGTTGGTAAATCAGAAACAGCGCTTGAATTAATTAGACGTGGACATCGGTTAATTGCAGATGATCGTGTTGATGTTTTCCAACAAGATGAGGAGACACTTGTTGGTGAGGCACCTGCAATTTTAAAACATTTACTTGAAATTCGAGGTATCGGTATTATCGATATCATGAACTTGTTTGGTGCAGGAGCTGTCCGTAATGACACTGATATTTCACTAATTATTCATCTAGAAAACTGGACTCCTGATAAACAATTTGATCGATTAGGTAATAATGATGAATTTGTTAAAATATTCAATGTGAATGTGCCAAAAATTTCTGTACCTGTTAAAACAGGACGTAATTTGGCCATTATCATTGAAGTCGCAGCAATGAACTTCCGTGCAAAAACAATGGGTTATGATGCTACTAAAGCATTTGAAGCTAATCTAAATGGCTTAATCCAAACAAATTCAAAAAAAGATTAAGGATTGGACGAGAGTAAATTGAATTATTTATTAGGTGCGTTGAATCCCATCGCAGTTAAATTAGGACCTATTGAAGTTCGTTGGTATGGTGTAATAATTGCGAGTGCAGTAATTCTAGCAGTTATTTTAGCCATTCTTGAAGGCAAAAAAATAGGAATAAATGAAGATACCATATATGATATGGTTCTATGGGCGTTGCCAATTTCAATTGTTTCTGCGCGACTCTATTACGTTGTGTTCGAGTGGTCTTATTACGCTCAACATCTCAGTGAAGTTTATCGAATTTGGGATGGTGGTATTGCTATCTATGGTGGGTTAATAGGCGCAATTATTACAGTGATTATTTTCTGTCAGCGTCGCCATTTGTCAGCATGGTTAATGTTTGATCTAGCGGCACCACTTGTGCTACTTGCGCAATCAATCGGCCGTTGGGGTAATTTTATGAACCAAGAAGCCCATGGTGGAAAAACGACGTTAGAGGCATTGCAAAATTTACATTTACCTGAATTTATTATTAACCAAATGAACATCAATGGCACCTACTATAAGCCAACATTTCTATACGAATCATTGTGGAGTTTTGTTGGATTCTTAATATTAATTGCCTTGAGACATCGAGTACACCTTTTCAAACGTGGAGAAATACTATTTGCATATCTAACTTGGTATTCATTTGGTCGTTTCTTTATCGAAGGAATGAGAACAGATAGCTTAATGTTATTTTCAACAATTCGTGTTTCTCAACTTCTCTCATTAGTGATTTTTATTGGATCAATTAGTTGGTTATTATTGAGAAGATATTGGGAACCGCAAAATCAATGGTATTTAGACGGACAATTGAAATAAAAATTTCTCATAGTTAATGCTATTAGAGGTAAAATTTGGTATGATTAGAATGAATAAATTTTGAAGGAGATTATATAATGACAAAAAAAGTAGCAGTATTAGGCGCCGGTTCTTGGGGTAGTATCCTTGCCGATATCCTAACTGAAAATGGTCATGACATCAGACTTTGGTCAAATGTTCCAGCACAAGTAGCAGAAATGAATGAGTTCCATACAAATAAGCATTACTTGGAAGATTACACTTATTCTAAAGACCTACATGCATATGAAGATTTAAAAGAAGCTTTGGATCAAGTTGACGCTATTTTATTTGTTGTTCCAACAAAAGCAAGCCGTATTGTTGCTAAACAAGTAGCAGCAATTTTAGAAGAAACAGGTAACAAACCAATTATTATTCATGCAAGTAAAGGACTAGAACAAGTCACACACAAACGTATTTCAGAAGTTATTGAAGAAGAAATTCCTGCTGACATTCGTGGTAGTGTTGTTGTCTTCTCTGGCCCAAGTCATGCTGAAGAAGTTGCAAATCGTGATTTAACAACAATTGTTTCAGCAAGTACTGATCCTGAAGCTGCAAGTTTTGTTCAAGATCTCTTTATGAATAAATTCTTAAGAATCTACACAAATAACGATGTTATCGGTGTTGAAATGGGCGCAGCTATGAAGAATATTATCGCCGTTGGTGCTGGTATGCTTCATGGTATGGGCTATGGCGATAACGCTAAAGCAGCTTTGATTACACGTGGATTAGCTGAAATTGCTCGTTTAGGGACATCATTTGGTGCTAACCAATTAACCTTTATGGGACTTTCTGGTGTTGGTGATTTAATCGTTACAGCTACAAGTGTTCATTCACGTAACTGGCGTGCTGGAGACCAATTAGGTCAAGGTAAATCATTAGATGCTGTTGTTGCTGATATGGGTATGGTTATCGAAGGTGTTGGTACTGCTAAGGCTGCTTATGAATTAGCACAACAACAAGGAATTGATATGCCAATCACAAATGCAATTTATGACGTTTTATACAATAATAAAGAAATTAAATCAGTGATTGAAGCTTTGATCAATCGTGAAGGTAAATCTGAATTAGCAGAATAAAAGGGGATTAGACTATGCAAAAAGTTAAAAAAGCCATTATTCCGGCTGCTGGACTAGGGACTCGTTTCTTACCAGCAACTAAAGCGATGGCAAAAGAAATGCTCCCAATTGTTGATAAACCAACGATTCAATTTATTGTTGAAGAGGCGCGTCAATCGGGTATTGAAGATATTTTGATTGTTACGGGTAAAGGTAAGCGACCAATTGAAGATCATTTTGATTCGGTGCCAGAACTGGAAGCGAATTTAGCTGCAAAGCATAAAGACGAATTATTAAAATTAGTTGAAGAAACAACGGATATTAATTTGTATTTTGTTCGTCAATCTCATCCACGAGGTCTTGGCGATGCCGTTTTAATGGCTAAAGACTTTGTTGGGGATGAACCTTTTGTTGTCATGTTAGGCGATGATTTAATGGAAGATAAAGTACCATTAACGCGTCAACTCATGAATCGCTTTGATGAGACACATGCTTCAACTTTAGCGGTGATGAAAGTCCCTCATGAAGAAGTTTCAAAATACGGTGTGATTAATCCTGAATTAGAAGTTAAACCTGGATTATTCAATGTTAAAAACTTTGTTGAAAAACCTACACCTGAAGAAGCACCTAGTGACTTGGCTATTATTGGACGTTACTTATTAACACCTGAAATTTTTGGTATCTTAGAACATCAAAAACCAGGTGCTGGTAATGAAATTCAATTAACGGATGCCATCGATGCATTGAACAAGGTGCAACGTGTTTTCGCTCATGAATTTAAAGGAACCCGATACGATGTTGGCTATAAATTTGGCTACTTAAAAACAAGTATTGAGTATGGTTTGAAACATAAAGAAGTTAAAGATGAATTAAAAGAATATTTGAAGACTTTAGGCGCAAAATTAATTGCAGAAGATACAGCAAAAAATAAGTAGCCTAATTCTTACAGTAAAGCAGGTTTCAAGTTCAACTCACTTGGGACCTGTTTTTGATGTTAAAGCAATTAAATAGACAAAAAAAGTAACATAGGGTATTGTTGAATTACTTACTAAAAGAAAGAAGGTTGAACTAATGACAAAAAAATATGATGTTGTTGTGATTGGTGCTGGGCCCGGTGGAATGACTGCCGCACTCTATGCATCACGTGCAAATCTATCGGTTTTAATGATTGATCGTGGGATTTATGGTGGCCAAATGAACAATACGGCTGAAGTTGAAAATTATCCTGGATTTAAATCAATCTTAGGCCCTGATTTAGCAAAAGAAATGTACGAAAGTTCGACACAATTTGGTGCAGAATATGCATACGGTAGTGTAACCGATATTACAATTGAAGGCGATACTAAACTCATCACAACAGATAATGATGTTTTTGAAACAAAAGCTTTAATTATCGCAACTGGATCAGAATACAAAAAATTGGGTGCTGAAGGCGAAGATACCTTTAGTGGCCGAGGTGTATCTTACTGTGCAGTCTGTGATGGTGCTTTCTTCAAAAATCGTGAAGTCATCGTTATCGGTGGCGGTGATTCAGCAATCGAAGAAGGTTCTTATTTATCAAAATTAGCTTCAAAAGTGACGGTAATTCATCGTCGTGACAAATTACGCGCTCAAAAAATCTTACAAGATCGTGCCTTTGCGGATGATAAAATATCTTTTGTTTGGGATACTAATGTCACAGAGATTGTTGGTGACGATCGTAAAGTAACTGGCGTTAAAGTAACGAATAATAAAACAGGTGAAACATCTGAAATTCCTGCTAGTGGTGTCTTCATTTATGTTGGTGTTAAACCAATGACAACAGCATTCACAAAGCTTGGAATTACTGACGATTATGGTTGGATTCCAACTGACGAAAATATGCTAACAAATGTACCAGGTATTTTCGCAGTTGGTGATGTGCGTAAGAAAGAATTGCGTCAAATTACAACTGCAGTTGGTGACGGTGGTATTGCTGGACAACAAACATTTAGTTACCTTGAATCATTAAATGATGCAGAATTAAGTTAAATTATAGAATAAGCCTTTTGAGGCTTATTTTTTTATTTACTTGACTTTATGTGCATGTGAACATTATAATAATCTAATCCGCTTATGAAAAAAATTAAACATATGCGTAAATTTAAGTGAGAAGAGAGTTAGAATGACAAACAAAAAAAGAAACACAATTGGTGCTGTTTTATTAATTGCGACTTTTGCCGCTTTATTAAATCAAACATTGATGATTACAGCATTACCAAAATTAATCACCGTTTTAAATGTTAACCTTGCAACCGCACAATGGTTAACGACGGGTTATGTTTTAATGGTCGGAATTTCGACACCATTATCAGCAATTTTATATGAAAAATATTCAACAAGACAAATATTTGTCGGTATTATGGTTGTCTTTTTAATCGGAAGTATCGTTGCATCAAGTGGCGCTAATTTTTGGGCAATCTTAATTGGTCGCTTAATCCAAGCTGCTGCCGGTGGCGTATTGACTACATTTACGATGATTAGTGTCATTGCAATTAACCCAATTGAACGCCGTGGCGTTGTAATGGGACTTGCTATGCTTGTTATCTCAGCTGCTCCAGCAATTGGACCAACTTTATCAGGTATTATGATTACATTTTTACCATGGAGAGCATTATTTATTTTCATTATTCCAATCATGTTAATTTTATTAATTGTTGGGGTTTGTATTTTACCTAACTATTCAGAAAAGACAGATGTTAAAATTGATTTTAAATCATTCTTCTTATCACTAGTTGGACTTGCTACAATTTTAATTGGTATTTCAATTATTGGAGACCAATTATTAGTTGCACTTGTCCTTATTGTGATTGGTGTTTTAGCATTAATCTATTTTGGCCGTCGTCAATTAGCTTTAAAAGAACCATTTTTAAATATTCGAATTTTCAAAGTACGTTCATTCTCAACTATGATTGCATTAATTATGTTAGTTTTTGGTATTTTAATGGCAACAGAATTAGTTATGCCAATGTTCTTAGAAAATAATCAACATTTATCAGGAATGACTGCTGGATTAATTATGTTACCGGGTGCTGCAATTAATGCTATTATTTCACCTATTGTTGGTAACCTTTATGATCAATACGGTTATAAAAAAATATTTATATTTGGCTTTTTGATGTTGATGATTTCAGTACTACCAATGTTATTCTTAACAATTGAATTTCCTGTTTGGTTATCAGTTGTTACTTACGCTATTCGATTAACAGGGGTTGGTGCTATTATGGCTCCAGCAACAACAGAATCTTTAAAAGATTTAAATCCAATGGAAATAAATCATGCAACAACATTAACGAATACATTAAGACAAGTTAGTGGTTCATTATTTAATACCGTTATTATTGTTATTGCTAGTATTCCTGCATCATTTGTTGTTGGATACAAATATTCAATGATCTTTATCATGGTTGTCTCAATTGTAATTGGACTAGTTGGACTAATCTATTTCAGAAAAACAAGTAAAGCTTAAGGAGTTTTGAGATGCAAAATATGAATGGAAATTCTTTTTACGATACACATGAAGTTGAGAAATTAACAACAATTTACAACAGAATGATTCGATTAAGAATAAATGATACGTTAAAAGGGTTTGAACTTTCTGAGAGTAACTTTTTTTACGTGTTGTTAGTTTGTGAGTCACCTGGCGTTAGTCAGGATGAGCTAATCCAAAATATTTATCGGGATCACAGTGTTGTGACACGTGCTATCTCAAAATTAATTAAAGATGGTTGGCTTGAAAAAAAAATGTCGTCCGCAGATAAACGACGGACTGAACTTTATCCTACAGCAAAAGCGATTAATAATTATCAAGATATTTTTGATAGAATTACAGTCGTTAATGATGAAAGTATATCGGTGCTTAGTGAAGAAGAAATTAAGCAATTTGAGCATATTTTGGAAAAGGTAATTAAATCAGGAATTGAACGTGAGCGACTTGCTGGAAGAAAGATATCAGAATTATTCTGATATCTTTTTTATTATCCTGAATAGTAAGCGCATTTATTGTATAATAGTAATATTATATGAATGGGAGTGATATTTTGACTTGGGAAGATAATTATTTAACTTGGTTAAATGAAGAAACACTAGACGCAACATTAAAAAATCAGATTGTTTCGCTTAAAAATAATCAAGAAGATTTAAAAGAATCTTTTTACCAACCAATGGAATTTGGAACTGCTGGTATGCGTGGCTTGATGGGTCCTGGTATTAACCGGATGAACATCTACACGATTCGTCAAGCAACTGAAGGATTAGCTCGCTTTATGGATACGTTAGATGATGCAACTAAAATGCGCGGTGTCGCAATTAGTTATGATTCGCGTTACCAATCACAAGAATTTGCGATGGAATCAGCTAAAGTTTTAGGCGCACATGGTATTCCAAGCTTTGTTTTTGAAAGCTTACGTCCCACACCAGAATTATCGTTTGCAGTCCGCCATTTAGCTACTTACGCCGGAATTATGATAACGGCTAGCCATAATCCTAAACAATATAATGGCTATAAAATTTATGGTGAAGACGGTGGCCAAATGCCACCTAAAGAATCAGATATGATTACTGGTTTTGTTCGCGAAGCTGATGATTTATTTGCCATTAAAGTAGGTGATGAGACAGTATTAAAAGCTGATAAAACACTCCAAATTATTGGTGAAGAAGTTGACGCTGCGTATCTTGCTGAAGTTAAAAAAGTGACAATTAATCAAAAATTAGTTGATGAAGTTGGTGCTTCAATGAAACTTGTTTTCACACCACTTCATGGAACAGGTAAAATGTTGGGTGAACGTGCTTTGAAACAAGCTGGATTTGAACAATTTAAGATTGTGCCTGAACAAGCTGAAGGTGATCCTGAATTCCCAACAATCAAGTTACCTAACCCAGAAGACGCACCAGCATTTGATTTAGCTATCAAATGGGGTCGACGTGAACATGCTGATTTATTAATCGCTGTTGATCCAGATGCTGATCGTATGGGTGTCGCTGTACGTCAAACTGATGGTGAATATAAATTATTAACAGGTAATCAAATTGCTGCTCTAATGTTCAATTATATTTTAACTGCTAGCGAAGAAGCAGGAACTTTACCCGCTAATGCCGTTGGCGTTAAATCAATTGTATCAAGTGAACTTGCAACTAAGATTGCTGAAGCACATCATGCTAAAATGATTAATGTCTTAACAGGATTCAAATTTATTGCGGAACAAATTCAAAACTATGAAGAAACAAATGAACATACCTTTATGTTTGGTTTTGAAGAAAGTTATGGTTACTTAATTCGTCCTTTCGTTCGTGATAAAGATGCTATCCAAGCATTAGTAATGTTATCTGAAGTAGCTGCTTACTACAAACAATTTGATAAAACATTGTCAGATGGATTAGATGATTTATTTAAAGAATATGGTTATTACGCTGAAAATACTAAAGCGTTAACGTTTGAAGGTATTGAAGGTGTTCAAAAAATCAAAGATTTAATGACAATCTTCCGTGATGACGCACCTAAAGATTTTGCTGGCTATAAAGTCGCTAAATTAGAAGACTTCACAACGGGTATGGCGCAATTAGCTGATGGATCATCTGAAGAAATCGGATTACCAACTGCAAATGCGTTGAAATATATCTTAGAAGATGGTTCTTGGATTGCAATTCGTCCTTCAGGGACTGAACCAAAAATTAAATTCTACGTGGGAACGCAAGCTGAAACTGATGAAAAAGCACAAGCTAAGTGTCTTGCATTTGAAGAAGCAATTATGGCAATTGTCAACGCCTAACTAAAAAAGTAGTGCTAAATTTACATTTAGCACTACTTTTTTTGACCTTAAATGGGTTACAAAATTTATAAGCAAATAAAACAGTATTTTGTAAACAACTTTTTAAGATTTATTATTTTCTTTCAGGGCTGATTAACTTGTTTAGTTTCTATTTATTCATTTTTTTCTTTTTAAAGCGGTGATAAAGGTAGGCGATTCCAAGAAAGTAGATGGAAGCGAGTAGGGACGACACGGGGAGAACGCTAAAGATAGTCGGTGGAACAATCATTGCAAGCAATGGAAAGGCATAAGCGGCTGGAATTTTAACTTTGAAAAGATGGAGTATACAAAAAACGAGAGGCATAGTGATTAAGGCGACAACAACATTGGAATCGATTACCATGCAGGCGAGAACACCGATCGTTGCTGAAAGCGTCAAGGCAGTAACCTGTTTGAACACCATTTTTGCCGGATACATCGGCTTTTGTAGCACCTCGAAAAAAACGACAAGAATCGGTGGAATAGCGGCCATCAAAGGCTTTCCAGCAATCGTCACGAGACCAACCCAAATGAGTGAAGAAACGAGAAATAAAAGCATAGCCTGATAGTTAAGGTTTGTTTTTTTTGCGTAGTTTTGATCGAGTTTACGGCCTTTAACGACAATCATCTCGATGAAAGTGAAAATGATGATGGCAATGATGAATGAATATTTGGACGCATTAACGATGATTGGCAAGAGACCTGTAGCCAATGAAGGCGCCAGTGCCGATCGGGTTACCACTAATAGAAAGACCATGATGGCGATCATTAGGCAGATTTTAATTGTGTAAGAAATCTCAAGTAAATTGATGCCAAAACCGATAATTGCGGTGACAGAAGGCAGCAAAAAAAGATTAAACGAACGATCTAACCAATTGGCTTCGTGGTAAATCCACAGTCCAACTGTTAACGCGGCGATTTCAGGTAAAATAATTTCTGAATCATGTAAAAGTGACGCGGCTTGTACCATGATTAAAATCAAGATAAAACCGGTTAAGTATTCAACGGTTTTATTGGCTAAAAACTTCAAAAAAATGTCCTCCTTAAATATAAAGCATGAAAATAAGCATAACATAAAAAAGTAAGGTAAAGTTGCGCGACGTGTTCCAATTGATGTATCAAGCGTTTGCAATGTGAATCAGTTTATTTTTTTGTTAAAAGTTGATGATACTTGAATTAACTTTTCCATATGTGGTAAGATTGTAAAAATTTATATAAAAAATGAGAGGGAGCTGTTAATTATGGGAATGCATCAATACCTACAAAGTTTAAGTAATTTAGAAACGTTAAAACGAGCACCAGGATATTTTAAATATGAAGATCATTCGGTAGCGGAACATTCATTCAAAGTAACAGAAGCTGCTCAATTTTTAGGTGATGTTGAAGAAAATGCAGGAAATACGATTGATTGGCGCATGTTGTATGAAAAAGCGTTGAATCATGATTATACAGAACGATTCATTGGTGATATTAAAACACCCGTTAAATATGCAACAACAACGCTAAGAGAAATGTTAGCAAATGTTGAGGAATCATTATCTGAGAATTTTATTGTGAACGAAATTCCAGAAGAATTCCAAGATGCCTATCGTCGTAGATTATCAGAAGGTAAGGATGATACTTTAGAAGGTAAAATCTTGTCTGTAGCTGATAAATTAGATTTATTATATGAATCATTTGGCGAAATTCAAAAGGGTAATCCTGAATCAGTTTATACTGAAATTTATCAAGAAAGCTTAAAAACGATTCTTGAATTTTCAGATTTAGCGAGTGTTCAGTATATTCTACAAGAAATTCTTCCAGAATTATTAACGGAAGATTTCACAGATAAAGATAAAATTAAAAAAATAACCTTGGATATTATTAAGAAATAGAGTACACATAGGTTAAGGATTGCGTTGTATGCTAGAATAATGCATACAAGGTAGTCCTTTTTTGCTTAAAGAATAGGGAGAAATTAATGAAAACGGCAATTGTAACAGATAGTGCGTCATATATTGATCCAAAAGTAGCCAAAGATAAAAATATTATTGTTGTACCAATCACGGTTATTTTTGGGCAACAGACTTATTTAGAAGATGTGGAAATCTCTGCTTCAGAATTTTATCAAAGAATGAAAGATACGGATAAGTTACCCACAACGTCACAAGTCACAATGGGACAAATGCAAAGTGTCTTCGATAAATTAATTGAAGAGGGATTTGATGAAGTAATTTCAATTCATCTATCAACAGGTATCACAAGTTTTGTGGATAATTTACGTGCTTATTCAAAAACTGTGGAAGGAATTACGGTATATCCGATTGATTCTAAAGCAGCAAGTTCAGCAGAAGCCTTTCTTGTATTAAAAGCTGCTCAATTAGTGGCGCAAGGTGAGCATGCAGACACGATTGTACCTAAAATAGAAGCAATGCGTGAAACGGTGGGTATTTTCTTTGTTGTGGATAACTTGAGCCATTTACTTAGAACGGGCCGTATGACGAATGGTGCTGCGTTTGTGGGTAACTTATTACAAATTAAACCAATTCTGACCTTTAATCATGAAGGTCAAATTATCCCTTTAACTAAGGAACGGACAAAGAAGCGTGCTTTTCAACGGGTAATGGCAGATTTTTCTGATGCGATTAACTCAGTTGATTATCCAATTCGAGTAAGTATCGTTGATGCGAACAATCCTGAAGAGAGTACAAAATGGGTCTCATTTATTAAAACCAACTATCCTAATATTCCAGTTGAGGTTAGTCATATTGGGCCTGTTATTGGCGTCCATACTGGAGAAAAAACAATGGGTCTTATTTGGGGTCGTGATTATTTAGTTGATTAAGTTATTCTGAAAAAATAAGTGAGATAACGTGCGAAAGTATGTTCGGTATGCTAATATAATTAGTAGAGAATAATCATTTTTAAATGAGCCTGGGTAGGTTATTCCAGGCTTTTTTTAATTTCTAAAAATGATTGTATTGGAGGGGTTAACTTGATTGATAGACATGATGATGGCGTTTTTGACTTAGTTTCAAAGTACGAACCAACTGGAGACCAACCGAATGCGATTAAAACTTTAGTTGATGGATTAAATGATGGTAAAAAAGAACAAGTATTACTGGGTGCAACGGGAACGGGTAAGACGTTTACCATTTCAAATGTGATTAAAGAAGTTAATCGTCCCACATTAGTCCTTGCGCATAATAAAACATTGGCTGGACAATTATATGGTGAATTAAAAGAATTCTTCCCGAATAATGCGGTGGAATATTTTGTGAGTTATTATGATTACTACCAACCAGAAGCTTACGTTCCTTCAAGTGATACGTATATTGAAAAAGATTCCAGTATTAACGATGAAATTGATAAATTACGACATTCTGCAACAAGTTCATTATTAGAACGTAATGATGTGATTGTTGTTGCATCTGTCTCAAGTATCTTTGGATTAGGTGATCCAACAGAATATCGTGATCATGTTATTTCATTGCGTACTGGAATGACAATGGAACGTGATGATTTACTTAGAAAATTAGTCGATATACAATTCGAACGAAATGATATTGATTTTCAACGTGGTCGGTTTAGAGTTCATGGAGATATTGTGGAAATTTTCCCAGCATCTCGTGATCAAAAAGCTGTTCGTATTGAATTTTTTGGCGATGAAATCGATCGTATTCGTGAAGTTGATTCATTAACAGGTGAAGTTATGGGTGAACTTGAACACATGGCTATTTTCCCCGCAACGCATTTCATGACGAATGATGATGTGATGGATCATGCCATTGAAGGTATTGAAGTTGAATTGGCTGATCGATTAAAAGAATTAAAAGATGAAGATAAATTATTAGAAGCCCAACGTATCGATCAACGAACTACTTATGATTTAGAAATGTTACGTGAAATGGGCTATACATCCGGAATTGAAAACTATTCCCGCCATATGGATGGACGTAAACCTGGCGAACCTCCATATACATTAATTGATTTCTTTCCCAAAGATTTCTTGATCGTAGTTGATGAATCTCATGTAACCATGCCTCAAATTCGAGGGATGTACAATGGTGATCGCGCTCGTAAACAAATGTTAGTAGATTACGGATTCCGTTTACCTAGTGCACTGGATAACCGACCATTAACGATTGCGGAATTTGAAGAGCACGTTAATCAAGTCATTTATATGTCTGCAACACCAGGACCTTACGAAATGGAACGGACGTCAGATGTTGTTCAACAAATTATTCGACCAACTGGATTACTAGATCCAATCATTGAAGTTCGTCCAATTATGGGCCAAATTGATGATTTAGTTGGCGAAATTAATTTACGTATTGAACGCAATGAACGTGTCTTTGTCACAACATTAACCAAGAAAATGTCAGAAGATTTAACTGATTATTTGAAAGAGTTGGGGATGAAAGTTGCGTACTTGCATAGTGATATTAAAACGATGGAACGAACGAAAATTATTCGCGATTTACGCTTAGGCACATATGATGTTTTAATTGGAATTAACTTATTACGTGAAGGTATTGATGTTCCTGAAGTGTCATTAGTGACAATTTTAGATGCCGATAAAGAAGGTTTCTTACGTAGTGAACGTTCTCTAGTTCAAACAATTGGTCGTGCAGCTCGTAACGAAAACGGACGAGTGATTATGTATGCTGATAAAGTGACGGATTCAATGAAGGGCGCAATGGAAGAAACGCAACGCCGCCGTGATGTCCAAATGGCATATAATGAGGAACATCATATTACGCCAACTACGATTAAAAAAGCCATTCGTGAGTTAATTACGCCAACAAAAATTGAAGATAATTCAGGAACTGTTAAAACCTTTACCGAAACTGAATTTTTGGATATGGATAAAAAGGAACAACAAGATATGGTTGATCGCTTAGAAGGACAAATGAAAGAAGCAGCTAAAAAATTAGATTTCGAAACAGCTGCATCATTGCGTGATACGGTATTAGAATTAAAAACACAAATGTTATAAATAGGGGGATATTTCTTGAAAAATGATAAAATTGTGATCCATGGTGCGCGTGCGCATAATTTAAAAAATGTGGATGTCACTATCCCAAGAGATAAATTAGTTGTGATTACGGGACTTTCAGGATCAGGGAAAAGCTCATTAGCTTTTGATACACTTTATGCTGAAGGACAACGTCGCTATGTTGAAAGTTTATCAGCATATGCACGTCAATTTTTAGGGCAGATGGATAAGCCAGATGTTGACTCAATTGATGGGTTATCACCTGCTATTTCGATTGACCAAAAAACAACTTCAAAAAACCCACGATCAACAGTTGGGACAGTCACTGAAATTAATGATTATTTAAGATTATTATGGGCTAGAGTTGGACATCCAATTTGTCCAAATGATGGTCATGAAATCACGAGTCAATCCGTTGAACAAATGGTTGACCGTGTTTTAGAGTTAAAAGAGCGTACAAAACTTCAAATTTTATCACCTATTATTCGCAATAAAAAAGGACAACATAAAAAGATATTTGAAACGATCAAACGAGAAGGATTCGTCCGTGTTCGAGTTGATGGCGAGCTTCATGATATTGATGAAGAATTTGATCTTGAAAAAAAGGTCAAACACTCTATTGATATTGTGATTGATCGGATTGTTGTCAAAGAGGGCATTCGCTCACGTTTATTTGATTCATTTGAAGCAGCATTACGTTTATCTTCTGGCTACGCCACTGCAGATATTCTTGATGGTGATACAGATGGTGCAACAATTCAATTTTCCGAACATTATGCATGTCCTATTTGTGGATTTACAGTTGGAGAATTAGAACCACGTTTGTTCTCATTTAATGCACCATTTGGTGCTTGTGAAACTTGTGATGGTTTAGGAATGAAGTTAGAAGTCGATGAAGATTTAGTCGTTCCAGATCCAACTAAAACGCTAGCAGAAGGGGCAATTGAGCCATGGAATCCTATTAGTTCGCAATATTACCCATCGATGTTAGCCCAAGCTGCAGAAGCTTTTGGAATTCCAATGGATGTGCCATTTGAAAAGTTAACAGATGAACAACGTGATATTGTTTTGAATGGCGCTGGAACACGTGAATTTCATTTCCATTACGCTAATGACTTTGGTGGCGTTCGTGATGTAGATGCATTATTTGAAGGGGTTATTACAAATATTAGTCGTCGTCATACGGAGACTAATAGTGACTTTACGCGTGAACAAATGCGTAAATATATGACCAGCTTAACGTGTCAAACATGTCACGGTTACCGCTTGAATCGTAAAGCATTAGCCGTCCAAATTAATGGCCAACATATTGGTAAAATTTCCGCACTTTCAATTGGTGACGGCTTACCTTTCTTTGATAACGTTAACTTGTCAGAAAAAGAATCAATTATTGCAGCACCTATTTTGAAAGAAATTCGTGACCGCTTAACATTCTTACAAAATGTTGGCTTAAATTATCTGACATTATCACGTTCTGCAGGAACACTTTCAGGTGGAGAAGCACAACGGATTCGACTAGCCACGCAAATTGGCTCTAATTTATCGGGTGTTTTATATATTTTAGATGAACCTTCAATCGGGTTGCATCAACGTGATAATGATCGCTTAATTGAATCACTTAAGAAAATGCGTGATTTGGGTAATACTTTAATTGTGGTTGAACATGATGAGGATACCATGATGGCTGCTGATTATTTAATTGATGTTGGTCCTGGTGCTGGTGAATTAGGTGGTGAAATTGTTGCTGCTGGAACGCCCACACAAGTTAAAAAGAGTCGCAAATCATTAACTGGACAATATTTATCAGGAAAGAAATTTATATCATTACCTGATGAACGACGTGCTGGCAATGGTAAGAAGATTCGAATTACCGGCGCAAAAGAGAATAACTTAAAAAATGTAACGGTCGATTTTCCTTTAGGTAAATTCATTTCAGTTACAGGTGTCTCAGGTTCCGGTAAATCAACTTTAGTGAATGGTATTTTGAAAAAGGTATTATCACAAAAGTTAAATCGAAATTCTGAAAAACCAGGTAAATATAAATCAGTTTCTGGTGTTCAAAATATTGAAAGTGTTATTAATATTGATCAAAGTCCAATTGGTCGAACACCGAGAAGTAATCCCGCAACTTATACAGGCGTCTTCGATAATATTCGTGATTTATTTGCGGAAACTAACGAAGCAAAATTACGTGGTTATAAAAAAGGTCGTTTTAGTTTTAATGTCAAAGGTGGACGTTGTGAAGCCTGCAAAGGTGACGGGATTATTAAAATAGAAATGAATTTCCTACCAGATGTCTATGTGCCATGTGAAATTTGTCACGGGGCACGCTATAACTCTGAAACACTTGAAGTGACTTACAAAGGTAAGACAATCTCTGATATTTTAGATTTAAAAGTTGGCGAAGCTTTGAAATTCTTCGAACCAATTCCTAAAATCAGACGTAAACTGCAGACAATTGTTGATGTTGGTTTGGGCTATGTTTCGTTAGGCCAATCGGCAACAACATTATCAGGTGGTGAAGCGCAACGGATGAAGTTAGCTTCTGAATTACATCGTCAATCAAATGGTAAGAGTTTTTATATTCTTGATGAACCAACAACTGGTTTGCATACAGATGACATTAAACGCCTACTTAGCGTTTTAAATCGTTTGGTTGATGCGGGTAACACAGTCTTGGTTATTGAACATAACTTAGATGTGATTAAAACATCTGACTATTTAATTGATTTAGGTCCAGAAGGCGGCGAAGGTGGCGGAACGATTCTTGCGACTGGAACACCAGAAGAAATTGCTGAAGTGCCTGAAAGTTATACGGGACACTATTTAAAACCAATCTTAGAACGTGATCGTGCGAGAATGAATAAATAAATTAAGAAGTCAGATGAAAATCTGGCTTTTTTTTATTCCTTTTTTTTTAAAAAGTGTTAACTTTAAAGAAGACATAAAATAAATTGGAGGAACGGCTGACCATGGGCAATAACTATAAGAGTGTTTTTGATATTATTGGACCTGTTATGATCGGACCATCTAGTTCACATACAGCTGGTGCCGCTAAAATCGGTAAGGTTGGATTTCAATTATTTAATGGGAGAATCACTAAATTAAAAGTTCGCTATTATGAATCATTCGCAAAAACACATCGCGGGCACGGGACTGATTTTGCGACCGTTGCTGGGGTATTAGGCTTTGAACCTGATGATGTCCGTTGCCCACAGTCAATTCAGATTGCGGAAAAAATGGGGATTGAGATTCAGTTTATTGAAGATGCACACCCAAGTCCAATTAACCATCCGAATAGTGTTAAATTAACGATTGAAAATGAGACAAAAAAAATCGAATTAATGGGTTGCTCAATTGGTGGTGGCACAATTGAAATTAGGGCTTTCACTATAAAAAAACAACAATTTTTTCCAAAGGGTAGTTTACCGATACTAGTGTTGGAAGCTAATCCAGTAAATAAAAATAAAATTCAAAAACAAATCGAAAAATCGACAACTATTGTTATGCAAAGTGAATCTGAGTTAATGCCAGAGGATATTATGTATGAATATGATTTATCCAAGAATATTACTGAGACTGATATTAAGCAACTGCGATTATTAACGCACAATCTCATTTATTTAAAATAGGAGGTTCCATCTTGTATAAAAGTATTGCTGAGTTAGTTTCAACTGCTAATAAAGAACACAAATTAGTTTCAGAATTAATGATTGAACAAGAAATGGCGCAATCAAGTGAAACTAGAGACGTTATCATTGAAAAAATGTCTGCTAATCTTGAAGTGATGAAGCAAGCGATTGAAAAGGGATCAAATGGTGAAGGCGTTTCTTCAGCAACGGGATTAACGGGTGGAGATGCGGTCTTACTACGGAAATATCGTGAGAAAGGGCACTCTTTATCTGGGGATGCTAACTTAGAGGCGATGCAATATGCAATTGCGACTAATGAAGTCAATGCTTCGATGGGACTTATTTGTGCGACACCGACTGCAGGTTCATCTGGAACGTTGCCTGGGGTTATTTTCATGATACAAAAACGATTAAATTTATCACATGAAAAGATGTTACAAGCTTTATTTACGTCAAGTGCCTTTGGAATGATCGTGGCAAATAATGCCATGATTGCCGGAGCGACTGGTGGCTGTCAGGCAGAAGTCGGCAGTGCATCAGCAATGGCAGCAGCTGCCGCCGTTGAGGTTACTGGTGGAACGCCGGAACAATGTGCAGAGGCTTTTGCGATGGGACTTAGTAATTTATTGGGACTGGTTTGTGATCCAGTTGCTGGATTAGTTGAAATTCCATGTATCAAGCGAAATGCAATAGGAGCCGTGAATGCTTTAACGGCAGCAGATATGGCACTTGCTGGATTATCTAACAAAGTACCAGCTGATGAAGTTATTATGGCTATGAAAGACATTGGCGAACGTATGCCGAGCTCGCTTAGAGAAACTGGGATTGGTGGATTAGCTAGTACACCAACGGGCCAAGCAATTAAAATGAAAATATTTGGTGAAACGATATAGGGTTGGAAACAACTCTTTTTTTGTGCGCAGATACAAAAGAAACACCAGGTATGTTATAATAATTATAGTAGATTTGGAGGAATGAATATGACAGATACGTTAGAGCTAGTTGTAATTACAGGGATGAGTGGGGCCGGTAAGACGGTCGCAATGCAAAGTTTTGAAGATTTAGGTTATTTTTGTATTGATAACTTACCACCAACTTTATTACCTAAGTTCTGGGAGTTGGTAAAAGAGTCAGGTAAAATTTCAAAAATTGCCCTTGTTATGGATTTAAGATCAAGAGCTTTTTATGATGAAATTATCGAAATGTTATCAGGATTTGATAACACTGAATTTGTAACCACTAAAATTGTCTTTCTTGACGCATCAGATGCAGAATTAGTTTCTCGTTACAAAGAAACAAGACGTGCGCATCCGTTAGCAATGGAAGGCCGTCTGATGGATGGCATTGAAAAAGAACGTGACTTATTAAATGATATTAAAACACAAGCACAATTAGTGATTAATACGACTAATTTGTCACCACGTCAGTTACGTGAAGAGATTTTTCATAATTTTGAAACCAGAGAAACAGCTAATTTTCATGTTGAAGTCTTATCATTCGGATTTAAATATGGCCTACCTATCGATGCAGATATCGTGATGGATGTCCGTTTCTTACCTAACCCACACTATATTCCAGAATTAAAACCACAAACTGGCTTAGATAAGGCAGTTTATGATTATGTGATGAAACAACCAGCTACAGAAGGTTTTTATACCAAATTTGAATCGTTAATTGAGTCAATTTTACCTGGCTACGAAGCTGAAGGTAAAACCAATTTAACGATTGCGATTGGCTGTACTGGTGGACAACATCGCTCAGTTGCTTTAGCTAAAAGATTGAGTGAAGAATTGAAAATTAACTATCCGGTGAACGTTACACACCGTGATATTAATAAAAGTAAAGAATCGGTCAATCGATCATGACGAGAAGTGGACATAGACCTAAGATAGTCGTTATTGGTGGCGGAACAGGGCTACCCGTTATTTTAAAAAGTTTAAGAGATAAAAATGCTGATATCACGGCGATTGTAACGGTTGCTGATGATGGTGGTTCGTCAGGTATTATCAGAGATTACGTGAATGTTGTGCCGCCTGGTGATATTCGTAATGTTATTGCCGCATTATCTGAGTTACCAGAAATATATTTAGATATATTCCAGTATCGGTTTGATACGTCCGATCGATTTTTTGCAGGACATGCGATTGGTAATTTAATTATTGCAGCACTAACTGAAATGAAAAATGGTGTTTTTGCTTCTGTCCAAGAATTATCAGAAATGATGAGAGTTGATGGACATGTCTATCCCGTTGCGGATGAACCGTTAGTATTAAATGCAGAATTTTCTGATGGCACTTTTTTAGCGGGGGAAGCAGAAATAACTGCCGCTAGAAAATCAATTAAGCGTGTTTGGGTAACCTCAAGTGAAAAAAGTGAAACTAGTGTGCCAGAAGCTGTACCAGAAGTTGTTCAAGCTATTCTTGAAGCAGACCAAATTGTCCTTGGACCTGGGAGTTTGTTCACAAGTATTTTGCCTAATTTAGTTATTGGTAATGTGGGTAAGGCACTGTCTGAAACAAAAGCAGAAGTTGTTTATATCTGTAATATTATGACGCAAAAGGGTGAAACAGAACATTTTACTGATGCTGATCATGTGCGTATTTTGAATGGGCACCTAGGTAAATGTTTTGTGAATACAGTGCTTGTGAATACGGCACCGGTTCCTGAAGGTTATATGGATAAAGAAAAATATGATGAGAATTTAATTCAAGTTGAACATGACTTTAATGGATTAAGGGAACAACATTGTCGAGTGATTTCATCTAACTTCTTAAAATTAAAAGATCAAGGTGTCTTCCATGATGGCAATAAAGTCGTTGAAGAATTAATCCGTTTAGTTGGTCGACCAAATCGCGAATTAAGACATAGAAAGACTATTTAGTACAGAGATAAGGTGAAAGAATGTCATATGCAAGTGAAGTGAAAAAAGAATTAACGACCCTCAAAGTCAGAAAAAATAATGCTAAAGCAGAGTTAATGGCGTTAATTAGAATGAATGGGTCTTTGAGTATTATTAATCATCAATTTGTTTTAAATGTTCAGACTGAGAATCCCGCAATTGCGAGACGGATTTATGAACTTTTAAATGAATTTTATGACATTACAAGTGAACTATTAGTTCGTCGTAAAATGAAATTAAAGAAAAATAATATTTATATTGTACGTTTAAAAACAGGTAGTGATTTTGTTTTAAAAGACCTGGATATCATTGAAGATATGCAACTTAAAATGGGTGTACCAATGGATCTGTTGGCCCATGATGATATGATGATGCGTTCATATTTACGTGGGGCATTTTTGGCAGGTGGTTCTGTTAATAATCCTGAAACAAGCCGTTATCATTTGGAAATTTACTCAGTCTATGAAGAACATAATCAAACAATTTGCGAAATGATTAATAAATTTGGATTCAACGCTAGAATGACTGAACGTCGAAGTGGTTATATCGTTTATTTAAAAGAAGCAGAAAAAATTGCTGATTTCTTGTCATTAATTGGCGCAACAACGGCTATGTTGAAGTTTGAAGATATTAGGATTGTCCGCGATATGCGTAATTCAGTTAATCGCATGGTTAATTGCGAAACAGCTAATATGAATAAAGTGGCGGATGCTGCGAATAAACAAATTGCTAATATTGAGTTTATTGCACATTCTGTTGGTTTAGGGCAATTACCTTCTAAATTAAAAGAAGTTGCTGAAACACGTCTGGTTCATCAAGAAGTTAGTTTGAAAGAATTAGGTGATTTAGTACCAGGTGGTCCAATTTCAAAATCTGGGATTAATCATCGGCTACGAAAAATTAACGAATTTGCTGAAAAAGTTCGAATTGGTGAAAAATAAACGAAATTTTAAAGAGGTGAGATAGCATGATAACATTTAAATATGATACGCAACTACTAATAGAAGGTAGTACATTAGACGAGGACCAATTGAACGATAAGATTTTACGTCAATTCAAAGGTGATAGTTTACTTGTTGCGGGAGATTCTGATTTAATGAAACTGCATTTCCATACGAATGCGCCGTGGGAAATATTAGAATATTGTGCTGGACTTGGAGAAATCTTTGATGTTGTTGTTGAAGATATGGTCAGACAATCTAAAGGATTAAAAGGTTAACCAAATAAAATACGCATATAACTGATAGCTTTTATCTTAGCTATTAATTATATGCGTATTTTTTATTTATCTAAATATGATTTTAAGGTAGCTAGATCAATTGATTCATCAAAAATATGGTCGTCAACGATAACGGTTGGTACAAATTGAATATTTGCGTCGTTAGCTTCAGCGATAATTGAGTTAATGTAAGTTTTATCAGAAACGTCAGTTAAACTAAAGGTCTTTTCCATATAGGCAGCAACCTCATCCAGTGTTAAGTCTTTCCACGTATCTTGCGTTTTAAATAATTCAGTTATTAAATCGTAAGATTTTTGCGGATTATCTAAAGGAAGATAATGATGAGCAACATTACCACGTTGTAAGGATTCTTTTTCTTTATCAAAAAGTTTGATGACACGTTTTACACGTCCGTTTGCAACATAAGAATCTAAAGTCTCTTTAGATTTTTCGAACCATTCTTTTGAGTAGGGGCAACGTAGGTTAATAAACTCAATAATTGTTTTTGGCGCGTCAGAGTTACCAATCACAAGTCCAAAGTCCCGATTTACTTTTGAAGCATCAATAATTGAAATATCCATTTTTATCAGTCCAGTCTTCATTTATTAGCGTCAGTATAGCATAAGACGGGTTCATCTGAATAATTATCCGCTCAAAAAAAGGACACTAACAAAAGTTAACTTGTTAGTGTCCTTAAACGTTAAAGCTTATTTAAGCCCTTTTTTGTTAGTCATAATTTTATCAATCAAACCGTATTCTTTTGCTTGATCAGCAGTCATAAAGTTATCACGATCTGTATCTTTATCGATAACTTTAATATCTTGACCAGTTGCATCAGCTAAAATTTGGTTAATCAATGTTCTTGTTTTCAAGATATGTGCAGCAGCAATTTCAATTTCTGTTGCTTGACCTTGAGCGCCACCAAGTGGTTGGTGAATCATAATTTCTGAGTTAGGTAATGCAAAACGTTTACCCTTTGTACCAGCAGTTGCCAATACACTGGCCATTGAAGCAGCCATACCCATAACGATTGTTTGAACATCAGCATTGATGAAGTTCATTGTATCGTAGATAGCTAAACCGGCTGAAACAGAACCACCGGGTGAGTTAATGTAAATTGAAATATCTTTTTCTGAGTCTTGAGCGTCTAAGAAAAGTAATTGAGCGATAATAGCATTTGCCATATCATCATTAACTTCACCAGATAACATAATGATTCTGTCTTTTAAAAGACGAGAGTAGATATCATAGGCACGTTCGCCACCGGCAGATTGTTCGATAACTGTAGGAACCATATTCATAGTTAGAAACCTCCGAATTTATTATTATTTACTTTTTTTATATTAGCATTTGAACTAATGTAATGCTAGTTTAAACCCTTGGTCAAAAAAGGTCAAATAAAATAAACTAAATTTATTCTTTAGTTTCTTTTAAAATAATCGCATCTGATGACCTTGTTTTTGAACCATAGAGTAGGTTCCCTGATAAATGACGAACCAAGTAGCCAGAATAAGATACTGAAAGGGCTACAGGTGGTTTAATAGGTGTTACAGAATGTTGCGTTGAAACAAAAGCGATTGGTGATTTATCTGTTACTTTTTTCTTAACCTTACGAGGTTTTTGTTTTTTAGGTGCCGAAACCTTAGGGGACACAGGTTCTGCATTTTTTCTGGGATCCATTGGATTCACAGGAGCTACACGAGAATCTTCACTATCGCTTCGCGGTGTTGCTTTAATTTGTTTGGGTACATACATGGATAAAATGAACAAGTTAGCTACGATTGAGGCTAAGGAAATTCTAGTTAGGCGGGATGTTCTAAACTTTTTATGCATTAGTGATATCCTCCTGACTATCTGTTCGAATAGCCACAACCATATTAGCAAATATCTCCCAATCAGAAGCTAATGGTGGACTATTCCAGATTAGGTAGCGACTGGGGACATCTGCCATCAAGAAGTCAGAAAGGTAAATATCGGTTTGATCTGTTAATTTGTAGTTAACTTCCAAATTAAAGAAGGGCATTGAATCAAGATTTTTGTGAATTAAATCATTGTAGTTACTCCCTTTTGAAAAATCAATTGTTATATGCACCGGTTTTGAAACGGTTGGTAAATCAATATAACGAATGAATAAGAAAAGATATTCTGATTTTAAACGGGCCATGTTAATGTTTTTTTCTTTGAAAATATCCGGTACATTCGTTGTTAAGTTAGTTATCAATTGGTCAACGAAGATATAAAACCAACTATAATTTTCTTTTAAAATAGTATTATCTACGGCAACTTGCCAACTAAAATCAATTTGGGCACTATGGTAACTAGAAAAATGAATACGAGATAATTCGTCAAATAATGTCATATAACTTTGTTCACTTAATGTGATATCAAAGAACTTTTGTAAGTCTTTAATAACAAAATTATTGAGTGATTCAATTTGTGAAAAGAAAGATGAGTTATTAAATGTAACGTCAACAATGTCTTCCATATAAAGGAAATTTAGAACAAATACTGTTTCAATTGATAACTGTTCATCCGTAAGTCCATTAATACCTGGATTTTCTTGAAGACAGTCTTGAATATTGGACATGATTGAGTCTGAATTAGCAAAATTAACATCAGCAAAACGATTAGTATCATTTCGATTAGAAGCTAAACTTTGTATGAGAACAGCTGAAAAATACTTTAGTTTCAATAATTGTATTTGTGTGAGATCAAGATTTAAGCTAGAAATTAATTGGTTAGAAAATAAACTAGAATTACGATCAACTTCTTCATTAAATGGGAAGTTGTAGTTCTTATAGACAGCTAAATAAAGGTTATAAAAAAATAAGCGAATATTTTCTTCAGGACCTACTAATTGGAAGTTTTTAGTGATTTTAAAGCCTAATTTTTGTAACATATCATCTAAAAATTTCTTGGTCCGATAACCAGTTGCTTCACTTAAAAATAACGATTCGGTGAAGGATTCTATACTAAAATTAGGGTTAGTAAATAGCGCATTCAGCATCAAAAATTGAGGTGACTGCTTAGCGTATAGAAGTAATAGGTGATCGATGGAATCTAAGCCATTTTTTTGTAGACTTACTTTGTTATTGCTAACTTTTAATAAATAGTAATCGTCTAATCCTTCAGTGACAAGATCTTCTTCTAAAGACTTGATAGTTGTTGCTGTATAATATTTTGACCATTTAAAATGTTTTTGGATGTCTGTTTGCGAAGCAGATTGGTCATAAGTATTCTCAAGATAAGAAAATAATTCTAACTTACGAATATCATCTTTGTTAAATATAAAGTCCATTTATCGCGATTCCTCCTCATTAAAGAGTATGTACTATCCATTATAGGGGAATTGCCAACGGTTTGCATATAAATCTAGAATCAATAATTATCATATTTTTAAAAAAATTGACAAAAGTGGTGATATAAAATAACATGTCATTAATATATGTATTCAAATTATAGAAATAACAGAAGAGTAATTTTTTTAGACAGGGAGAGGGAAATCTTTATGAATAAAATAGTATTAAGCGCCTTTGTAACACTATTAGGTCTCTATATGACTGCATCTGAGGCAACGATTCAAGCGGCGAAAACTAATCGTGGTAGTGCGCAATCCGATTTGTCTATGGATTTTCAATCTGGAGCAACAACAGTCGATTTTGCTTCTTCCCTTAGTTTCAATACAACTAAAATTGATTCGAATGATAAAAAAAGTTATGCCAAAGCGCAAGATATGGCAACAGGGGCAAGCACACCCAATTACGTTCAAGTTTCAAATTTTAGCGGAACTGAAAATGGTTGGGTGCTTGAAGCTAAACAGAGTCGCCAATTTGAATCTGAAGAGACGCATAAATCGTTAACGGGTGCCTATCTTAGTTTTAGTAATGGTGAACTTGTTTCCATTTCTGCGGATAAAAAACCTGGATTTTATAAGAAAAATTTTGATTTGTCTGTAGGAGCTAATAAAGTAGTCGTTGCCGCAAAAGGTGATGAAGGATACGGCACTTGGGTTTACCGTTTTGGGAATGAGGCAACTAAAGGAAATAGTATCGCTTTGAATATTCCCCGTGAGGCAACTAAGATGACAGATGTCTATCGTAGTGAAATTACATGGTCATTAAATGATGTGCCATCAAATGAATAATAATGAAATGATAACCACAAAATTTATTAAAAGATTCGGCTATTTATTTTTATTCAGTATTTTATTTTTATTCGGAGTGGACATTAAGCAGGTTAATGCCAGCCAAGTTGACTTTTCTGTTCAACCTATGATATCTGACTATCAATTAGATAAGAAAAAAACTTATTTTGATTTAAAAGCAGCACCAGGAACTAAAACACAGCTGAAAATTAAGGTAGCTAATCTTATTGATAAATCACTAACGTTTGAAGTCCTCATTAAGGATGCAACAACAAACTATAATGGGGTTGTGGAGTACGCGGAATCACAAAGTAAAGTATTGGCACAACAGCCGTTCTCAGTGGTAAAAGCAGTTAGAGCTCGTCAGAATCGTATAACTGTTCCTGCAAAAAGTGAAAAAATAGTTACTTTGGATGTTGCGTTACCCAATACGACTTTTGCAGGTGTCGTTGCGGGAGGTATATCGGTGATTGAAGACAATGATGCTCAGTCTCAAACAAAGTCAGAACGAGCGGTTATTGATAATCGTTATTTATATACGACTGCGGTAATATTCCATGGAGAACAACCTGTAACTAGCGCACAAGTAAAATTAAAAACGGTTGATATCACACAAATTAATGCACGTAATGTGATTGCTGCGAGATTTGAAAATCAGAGCGCTATGTTTTTAAATAAAGTTCAAATAAATACACAAGTCAGACGGTTAGGTAGTTCAAAAGTATTATATCGAGCAAGTAATAAGGACATGCAAATTGCCCCAACCAGTGCGGTTACCTTTCCAATTCCATTAGCTGCTGGTGAATTACTCAAAAGTGGTACCTACGAACTTAGTGCAGAGATGACTTCTAAAAATCAGGCATGGCATTTTAAACAGAAATTTACGGTAAGTGGATCAAAAGCAAGAATATTGAATGAGAAGGATGTTACAATCGATCAAACAAATTACTGGATCTATTGGATATTACTCTTGTTCGTACTGATAATCGTTAATGTTTTTGTTATATTATGGATTAATCGAAGATTAAAAAGAAAGTATCAACAAAAAATTAAATAATTTAAATGAAAAAGTTATTAATTAAGGGATATTATCTTTTAATTAATAACTTTTTTATTTTCAAATATTTTTAAAAAGGTAAAAAATGTGATTTAACATTGTGCACCATTGAAGATACAATATGTACATAATAATTGTAGATGTAGTATGTACATATTGTATCTTCACTTTACTAAAAGTTAATGGGAATTGTTAGAAAAATAGGGGATGACAATGACTTAACGATATGATAGTAAGACCAAATAAATAAGATAATTAAGCATTAGAGAGGGATAAAAGATGAGGAAACATAACAGTAGAACAAAAGAATGGATTTCAGCAACACTTATAACAAGTGCTGTTTTTGCAGGATTATTTGCTGGGGGGGCCAGTCACAGGGAACCTAGTGTATTTGCTCAAACTGATGAGAGCAGTATGTCAAGTGAGTCATCAGATAACGCCACAAGTGAATCAGGAAAAAAGGCGATATCAAGTGATTCTCTAAAAACTAAATCAATCACAATAAAAAAAAGTGAATCAAAAACAAAAGCTAAACCGTCAGCAAAAGCTAAACTAAGTACTAGAGCAGCTGGGTATGTTGGACCAGCAAATGATGTATTTCCTGATGATTACTGGGATACAACAAAAGATTATTCAGCGGAGTCAGCAACGGCATTTGTTTCACAGTCGGGTTCACAGAATAAACCTGGCGAACCTGTATTATATTTTGGAAATAATTATTTTCCTTTTCAAATGAATGAGTTATTAAATAATGATCCCGTCAGTGGTCTTAATAAGTCTGGTTGGGCCTACATGTTTGATACTGGAATAAATCCTGTTCCAAGGAAATCTTATGGAATTATTATTAATAATAGTGTCCCAGGTAATCGTGGATACGGGTTGGTATCATCCTTTTCATCAATTCCTTATACAATTGAATCTGCAGTTAAAGGTAAGGATATCACTGGATATCAACTTTTTAAAAATAAAACAGGTACTGGATTTAAGGCAATTATGTATGATACAAAGTATAAATTAAGTTATACATTTGAGGAAGTTTATGATGCTAGTGGCGGTGTTTATAGCTATTTTAGTATTACTAACAATGACACAACGGCTCGTGCAGTTGGAGCTATTGAGGGCGTCGATACATTCGTTGATGAGGATGCTGTTACCATTGAAAGCTTAGGCCCGGATGAAGGATTCAAAATGGTTGGGTCAGCACATAGTTTAAATTTCAAATTAAATGATCCAAGAAATAATACCAAATTAGGTGGATGGACGAATTACACAGGCGGAGATGAACCAAATGTTATGAATACTGGTTATTTAAATAATTATTTCAATGGTGGTGCACTTGGAACTGGAATGGAAAAATCACCACATAATAAAATTATTGCCGTTTCAAATATTAAGAATCCAGATAACCCATTTAAAGGCGATAGTGGGTTCATAATAAAAGCTAATCCGAAAACTTTGGAACCAGGAGGAACACTCGTAACGGGTTCTTATCAAACTTATAAGGAAGCTGTTGCACCTGTTGCAAGTGTAAAAGAACAAACGATTAATGCTTATGCAAGTCAAACTAATAGGCCTAAAGTTTTAGGAACGGTTTTAGATAAGGATGGCAGTAAAGGTTATATTCAAATTACCTATCCAGATGGGTCAACGTCAGGAACAACAGAGAATGTGTACGACACAGGTAAGGTAGATACTAGTGCTGATTATAGTGCAAACATTGACACTTCTAAATTAAAATTAGGTTCAAATAAGATAATAGTGACAGCTGTTGACGATAGTGAAGTAGAACAGTTAAAACCTGTTACGGTAACAGTCAATCTTTATAAATTAGGTGCAACTGCTATCCCACAAACAATCAAAGTTGGCGATACGGTTAAGACAGGCGAAACGGACTTAATTAAGAATTTAACAATTATTAATCAACCAACAGTTAATGCACATACCTTAAAAATGGATACAACAAATCCATCAGGTAAGCCACTTGATAATAAAACAGCAGGATTTTACATTCAAGATATGCTTTTAACAGATACTGCAGTTAAACCAAATGAAATCGCAAAAGTAGCTGTACCCGTTACCGTAACTGATAGTGATACTGCATTTGACAAAACTTCTGCTCTTTATGCCAAGGGATTTGAATTAAAAACAGCGGATATTCAAAACTTATCAACTGGTGATTTAGATACATTAATCTTGAATAATAGTAAAGCTAGAGGCTGGCTGATAGCGACGGGTGCCGAATCTAAAGTTAGTGTTAAGTCAACAGAACTTAAACCAACTTCAGGTGATGGTTTTTATAAAGCAGTTATCCAAAATTCTGATGGTCAAACAAAAGAAATTGTGATTACTGTCTCAGGTGGATTAAAAATTACATCAGCACCTACTGCAACTGACTATGGTTCTTCCAGTGGCGTGATATTACCTTACAGTGGAGAAAATTTTGATCTCCAACGTAGTGATTCTAGTACCAATAGCAGTGTGAATATTTCTAATGCAGGTAAACAAGCTTGGACATTAACTGCTCGACTTACAAAAGGTTTGACAGATAGTGCTAATGATAAGTTAACTGGTGTTTTGGAGTATGTAAATTCAGCTAATGGTGTACAAGATATAGAATCAAGTAGTGCAGAAGTTGGTTCAGGACAGTCTGAGGCAACTCAAGAAGTCCGTTGGGATAAGGATAAAGGAATTGTCGCTCAACTTAACGGAGGTAATACATCACTTAAAGCTGGAGCCTATACAGGGGAAATAACATGGACACTAGAGAATACACCTTAATGTTATAGTTTCTAATTTAATCTTAAATGATTTGAATATTTTTAGCAGTTTAATTATGAACTAAATAACAATCCCAAATAATAGTAAATCCATATCAATACTGCTAAGTATTGATATGGATTTTTTTAATAAAAATTAATGATAACTAAATTTTATTCGTATTTTAGTGGCTTAATAATTTTCGTTTTATGATGAGATAAAACTTATGAATAATTATTATTTGTTTAATTTTCAAATATTTTTAAAAAAATAAAAAATTTGATTTAACATCGTACACCATTGAAGATATAATATGTACATGTTAATCAAAGACAAAGCATGTACATGTTGAATTTTTAACTTTGCTAAAAGGTATATTTGATAAAAGTTAATAGAAATAGCTAGATAAATAGGGGATAGTAGTGAATTGGCAATATGTTAGTGAAATCAAATAGACTAAATTGATAAAATAATTAATAAGTTAAAAGCAAGGATTGGGGAGGGCTAAAAAATGAGAGAGTATAAAAACAGAAAAAAAGAATGGGTTTCGGCAACAATTATGACAAGTGCTGTTTTTGCAGGATTGTTAGCTGGGGGAGCTAGCCATAGAGAACCTAGTGTGTTTGCTAAAACCGATGAGAGCAGTATGTCAAGCGAATCATCAGATGAAACATCAAGTAAGTTAACGATTAAAGAATCAAGTGAATCAGAAAAAAAGGCGCTATCAAGTGAATCTGTAGAAACTAAATCAACAACTAAAAAAAGTGAATTAAAAATAAAAGCTAAATCATCAGAAAAAACTAAACGAAGTACTCGAGCTACCACTCGAGCAGCTGGATATGTTGGACCAAAAGATGAAATTCTACCTACTGTTAAATGGGAAACAAAAGATTACGCAGCTGATGTAGCAAAGACGTTTGTTTCACAATCGGGGAGATCTGATAAGCCTAATGAACCAGTTATGTACTTTGGAAATAGTATTGAACCTTTTCAGCCTAGTGAACTGACGAATAATAATGACGCAGATAGAGCAAGCAATAATAGTTCACCTAATTTACCATCTTGGTCATATACGTATACTACCGGAAAAAATCCGCGTCCATCGATTATACACGGGCTGATTATGGGCGACAAAATAGCTCGTGGTTATAATGTGAATGAAGCTTACCTAGACAACGGTATTTCTGGTATCGAGGGTGGACTTTTAGATGGGTCAATTACTGATTATCATCTTTATAAAAATAGTATGAACACGGGATTTAAAGCAACTATGTATGATAGTAAGTACAAAGTTAGTTATACTTTTGAATCAGTATATGGTAGGACTGGTGGTATTTACCGTTACTTTAGTATTACAAATAATAATTCAGATTCACAAAAAATAGGTGCCTTGGAAACAAATGATACTTTTGTAGATTCTGATAAAGTTCCTTTACAGAGTATTGGACCTAATGATGGCTTTAAAATGATTGGGGATAGTACTAGTCAGAAGCATGTTTTGGATGTGAGATTGAAAGATCCAGAGTCTAATGCTACTTTGGGTGGTTGGACAAATTATACGGGCGGTTCTCAAGATAAGATTCTAAACCCCGCTAATTTTAATAACTACTTTAAAGGGGGGGTAGCCGGGACAGGTATGGAAGGTTCAGCAGCAAACACTAATATTGGAATTGAAAATATTAGTAATCCAAGTAAAACAATTGGTGATGATAGTGCGTACATTATGAAAGCTAATCAAGTTGATTTAGCTCCAGGTGCAACACTTGTTAATGGGTCTTACCTTACTTATAAAGAGACAACACCTAGTACTCCTCCCGTTGCGACAGTTAAAAATACAATAATTAACGGTTACGCTGATCAAAAAGGTGTTGAGATTACAGGAGATGTTACTGATTCAGATGATACAAAAGGAAATATTGAAATCGGGTATCCAGATGGAACGTCAGAAAAGAATCCTTACGATACTATTACAGTGGATGTGAAGAATCCTACACCGTATTCTGTACCAGTTAATATGTCTAAACTAGGTCCAGGTAAAAATGAACTATTAGTTACGGCAGTTGATCCAGGTAATAACCGTCAAGAAAAACCAGTTACTATAACTGTTAACGTATTCAAATTAGGCGCAATTGCTATCCCACAAACAATCAAAGTTGGCGATACGGTTAAGACAGGCGAGACGGATTTGATTAAAGATTTGACAATTATTAATCAACCAACAGTTAATGCACATACACTAACTGTTGATGGGACAAATCCATCAGGTAAACCACTTGATAATAAAACAGTAGGATTTTACATCCAAGATATGCTTTTAACAGATATTGCAGTTAAACCAAATGAAATCGCAAAAGTAGCTGTACCAGTTACTGTAACTGATGATGACACTGCAACTGATAAAGTCTCTGCCCTTTATGCAAAAGGATTTGGCGTAAAGCAGGCAGATATTCAAAAATTAACAACTGATGAGTTGACTGCATTAATTCTAAAGACTAGTGAAGCTAAAGGATGGTTGTTAGCAACTGGTGCTGAATCTAAAGTAAGCGTTGATTCAACGACACTTAAACAAACTTCAACTGATGGTATTTATCAGGCAGTTATCAAAAATTCGGATGGTTTAAAAAAGACCATTAACATTGAAGTTACAGGTGGATTGAAAATTACAGAAGGACCTGGGGCAACTAATTACGGTTCTTTTTTAGGTGTTACGTTACCTTACAGCGGAGAAGACTTTAAAGTTCAACGTAGTGACCCTGATCCTCATGTTAATAGCGTACAAGTTTCTAACGCGGGTAAACAAGCTTGGACCTTAACAGCTCAACTTACAACACCGTTAACGGAGCATAACGATGCTAACGTTAAGTTAAATGGTGTATTGACATATATAGATGCATCTGGTCAATCGCAAGATATAGAATCAAACAGTGCAGAAGTTGGTTCAGGGCAATCTGAGGTAACTCAAGAAGTAAGTTGGGCAAACGACAAAGGAATTATCGTTCAACTTAATGGAAATAACCCTTTGCTTAAAGCAGGGGACTATACAGGGGAAATAACATGGACATTAGCGGATACGCCACATTCATAAACCTTGTTTAATTAATGTTAATCGTTAGCATATTGCTAATATTAAAAACTACCAAAATCTTACGAGGGGAGAAAATACGATGCTAAAAAGAAGTACAATTATGGGGATTCTTTTAGGAAGCATGGTACCTGTTGGTTTCGCCGTAACGCAAGTTTCAGCAAGCGATACAGTGGGCTATCAATCGCATGCGACTATTGAGTTAGTTGGAAGTACTGATGAAACACGACCTGTTAATCCAATTAATCCGACGGATCCGGTAAAACCAGTTAGACCTGTTAATCCGGGGACGCCAGGTCCGTTATCGATTGATTACGTTTCGAACTTACAATTCAGTCAACAAAAAATTTCTGGTAAAGATAGTGTTTATTATGCACAACTTGACCAGTTAGCTGATAAGAACGGTAAAGTCGGAGATTATCCAAACTATGTTCAGATAACGGATAACCGTGGGTCAAATGCAGGGTGGAAATTAACCGTTGCACAGACCAATCCATTTATGAATGGTAAAAATAAATTAGATGGAACGGTTATCACGTTGATGAATGGTGTTGTTAATGGTAGTAACCTGCATAGACCGACGGATAGTCAAGCAGCAATTAAGCCAGATGGTAAGGCAGTTACTGTGATGACAGCTAAGTTGGACAATGGTATGGGGACCTGGACGGATCGTTTTGGTAAAGATAATACAGCTGCTCAACAAAGTATTTCATTGTTTGTTCCAGCTGAGTCGAAAAAAGTAGCAGGGGCTTATAAGTCTGAACTAACATGGACTTTGACAGATGCTAAACTATAAAAAAAGAGATTAGGGGAAATATATATTATGAAAAAAACAAATAAATTATTATTCGCTGCATTACTTGGATTAGGTATTACAGGAACAGCTGTTACAACAGCTAACGCATCAGAAACAAAAGATTATGTATCACATGGTAACGTTGAATTGACTAAAAATGACGGAACAACAGACCCTGGTATTACTGATCCAACAGATCCAGGACATACTATCGATCCAACAGACCCAGTGAACCCAGGTACTGGTGGCCCATTAGCAATTGACTACGTTTCTAACTTTAACTTTGGTACACAAAAAGTAACAGGTAATGATACAACATATAACTCGGAATTAGTTGCAGCAACAACAGATAACCCAACAGCTGGAACTAAAAAAGACCTTGCAAACTTCTTACAAGTTTCAGATAACCGTGGTACAGTATCTGGCTGGAAACTTTCAGTTCAACAATCAAAAGCATTTACAAGTGAAACAACAAAATCAGTATTAGATGGCACAACAATTACGTTATCTAACCCTGAAGCAAATAATGCTGATAAAAATGGTACAAAACCAGCACCATCAATTTTAACAGATAACCTTGCAATTTCTTCTGCATCAGGTGATAAAGTTGTTATGCAAGCTAAAGATGGCGAAGGTTCTGGTACTTGGGTTGAAGCATTCGGTAATGCAACTAAAGACGCTGATAAAGCTAAAGCTTCTGTTAAATTAGCTATCCCTGGTGATAGCAAAAAAGTCGCAGAAAAATACACATCAGATTTAACATGGACACTTACAGACGCTAACTTATAAGAATTAATTCTATCAATAAAAAAAGGTTATTAATTAAAAGGGGAAATTAAAATGAAAACAACTAAAATCGTAACAAGCGCAATTATTTTATCAACATTAGGTTTAACTGCAGCACCAGCTGTACATGCCGCAGACCATACAGAAAATTACACATCATTAGGTAAGATTGGTTTTACAGAAAATGATGATAAAACACCACCCGTTAACCCAGTTGATCCAGATAAACCCGTTGATCCATTAGAACCAACTGTTCCTCCTGTTAGTCCTGGTACTGATGGACCATTATCAATTGATTACGTTTCTAACTTTGATTTTGGTGAAAACAAAATTTCTGGGGACGATACAACTTACTACGCTGCACCTGTCAAAGCAGTTAGTGGTGCTAAATATGCTACTTACTTACAAGTAACGGATAAACGTGGTACTAATGCTGGTTGGAAACTTTCAGTTAAACAAGAAAAACAATTTAATGATGGCTCAGCAGATTTAGATGGTGCAGTATTAAAAATGGGATCACAAAAATTAAATTCTAAAAATATGGATAGTGTAACTAATGCAACAACCCCAGCTATAGCCGATGCTACAATTACAGCAACACCTGGTAGCGCTGTTGAAGTCTTGAATGCAGCTAAGGGTCAAGGTATGGGTACTTGGACAGATTCATTTGGTGTATATGATGCAGATGCTACAAAGGATACAGCAATGAAGGCTGTTTCATTAGCCGTACCTGGTAATTCAGCTAAAGAAGCTAAACCATATACCACTGATTTAACATGGACAATTACTGACGCAGGGATGTAAACCTGTATCAACTAGGTTATTAAAAAATAGAGGGAATCAATAAAAGGGGAAATTAAAATGAAAACAACAAAAATCGTTGCAAGTGCAATTGCGTTAACAACATTAGGTTTGACTGCAGCACCAGCTGTACATGCCGCAAATAATACACAAACATATAATGAAACAGGTAAAGTAGGTTTTGTCGCAGGAAGCACAAGCCCAACAAATCCCACAGATCCAATCGATCCAACAAATCCAATTACACCAGATCCAGATCCAGATCCAATCAAACCTGGTACAGATGGACCTTTATCGATTGATTACATCTCTAATCTTGATTTTGGTGCTGATCATAAGATTTCTGGTTCTACAGAAACTTACTATGCACAACCAATTTCAGCTACAGATAGTAAAGGTGATAAGGTTAAACGTGCTAATTACTTACAAGTAACTGATAACCGTGGTACAAATGGTGGTTGGAAACTTTCAGTAAATCAAGATGCCCAATTTAATGATGGGACTTCTGAGTTGGCTGGTGCGCAATTAAAAATGACCGGTCAAACATTTAATTCTTCAAATATTGGTGACACGACAACAATCCCAACTGCTTTAAATAGTGGTGTTATTACACCAACTGTTGGAAAAGATGTTGAAGTTGTAAGTGCTGCTAAGGGTCAAGGTATGGGTACTTGGACTGATTCATTTGGCACATATGTCGATGGAACAGATACAGATGCTTCAATGAAAGCAATCTCATTAGAAGTACCTGGTAAAACAGCTAAATCAATTGGAACAAGTTACAAAACTAACTTAACATGGACATTAACAGACGCAGGTCTATAAAAAGATTAGAAGTAAGTTAAACCAAAGGGGAAATTAATTATGAAAAAAGCAGCAATTGCAACATCAGCACTTTTAGCAGTTACGTTATTTTCAACATTAGCACCTGCAGCACATGCTGCCGATATTACAAAAGGCACAACAGGTGATGTTAACTTCGTAGCTAATCCAGCTACTGGGGCAGGCGAACTTAAGCTAATCAGTGCACCGAGTGTTGATTTTGGGGATCAAGAAATTAGTGGATCAACAAAAACTTATGAACAAACGTCTTTTGGCGCTAAACCAGAGGATGCTAATATCCAAGTTGATGATAACCGTGGCTCAAATGTCGGTTGGAATTTAACAGTTGCAAATACACAATTTGCCACGGCAACGGGTACGGCACTTGATGGTGCTAAGTTAACCTTAACAAATGGTTCAATTATTAATGGTAATGGGGCAAAGTTTGTGGCTAATCCTGCAGCAACTATGCTTTTAGATGGTTCATCTAAAGCTGTTCCAGCAGTAGATGCAGCTAAAGATAAAGGTATGGGGCCTAACACATTACCTGTTACTAAAGCAACTTTAGAAGTACCTGGTGCAACAAGTAAATTAAATGAAAAATATACATCAACAATTACATGGACATTAAAAGACGCAGCATTATAAAATGCAGAAAGGGATAGGTTAAAACAATGAGCTTGAAAAAAAATATACGACTAGCAGTAGCCATTGTCCCCCTCCTTGCATTTTCGATGATGGTAAATTCAGTAGCCGATGCAGCAGTTGCAACTGATGGAAAAACTGCGATATCATCAGCTAACTTAACATTACTTGAAAAGTCTGGTCCTGTTGATCCGTTAGATCCATCAAAACCAGTGCACCCACTCAATCAAGTTACGCCAACAACTGGAGACTTAAGAATAGATTATATTTCTAGTTTTCATTTTGGGGCACAGGATATCTCGGGGAGTAATAAAACCTACTATGCAACTTTTGATAAAGTAGCTGACATGACTAACCGTCGTGACTCAAGTGGAGTGTGGGACACACAAAACCTAACAGATAAAGATTATTATAATGTACCTAATTACGCCCAGGTCACAAATAATACAACGGGTAATTGGTCATTAGGTGTTAGTAACACTGTTTTTAAAAGTCCTAGCGGGAACGTGCTTAAAGGTGCTGTACTAAATATTAAGAATATCGAAGCACATAGTGAAAATCCAGGTTTAGGGCTAAGCGGGGACTTACCAGGTAACGTTAAACTTACAGGAACTGGTGGTACTCCTGTTTCGGTTGTTAGTACGACAGATGGTAATAGTGATAATCCGTTCGGTACTTGGACACTTGCTATGGGTACTGATAAAGCGGGAACTAACTCTACAGGAAACGATGCAGTGTCGTTATTTGTTCCTGGTACCACTGTGAAAACAAAAGAAGCTTATACATCAACGTTGAAATGGACATTGATAGCGGCTCCATAAAGCTAATTTGAAAAGAAAGAGGATTTTTACATTGAATAAAAAATTTTTTGGAATCATAATGGCGTTTGTGGCAGGATTGGTTTTATTTAGTGGACAAGTTCAAAAAGCGAACGCTGCTGAAATGAACTTTGCCGTTACTGCAAATCTTCCAAGTAATCAAGTTGATAAGCGCCAAACCTATTTTAATTTAAAAATGAAGCCTAATCAGAAACAAGATGTTACTGTCACATTGAAAAATTCGACTAATAAAGCAGTTGTCGTAATGGCTGAGGCAAATACAGCTGTAACCAACGATAACGGTGTGGTTGAATATAGTCATGTGAAACCAAAACTTGATAAAACAATGGTAAATCCTCTATCTTCAATTGTTAAGTCGGATAAAGAAGTGACAATTCCAGCCAAGAAAAGTGTTGTGCATACGTTCCATATCACAATGCCCGCTAAGAAATTTAATGGCGAAATCGATGGTGGATTATACTTCTATGAAAAGATCGACAAAGATAGTGAAAAAAAATCAAAGAGTAACGTTCAAATTAAAAACCGTTATGCATTTGTGATTGGGACAACGTTAACTGAAACAGATGATGTTGTTAAACCTGATATGAAATTACTTAAAATTGAACCAGGTTCAGTTAATTTCCGTAATACATTGAAGGTAAATTTACAAAACCCAACAACAACACCTATTCGTAATTTAAAGGTAGCCGGAAAAGTCTATTCAAGAAATGGGGATGAAGCCTTACATGCTTCAACCACTTCGAATATGACAATGGCTCCCAATACGAATTTTAATTATGGTATTTTTTGGGACAACCAACCCTTTAAACCTGGTAAGTACCGTCTAGAAATGACGGCAACTTCTGGTGTGAATAAGTGGAAATGGACTGAAAACTTCACAATTGATGGCGCAACGGCAGATAAATTGAACGAAAAGGCAGTTGACTTAGAAAAAGATTATACAATGTGGTATATTCTTGCAGGAATCTTCTTACTTCTACTTGTATTATTGATTATTTGGTTCTTAGTTCGTCGTAATAAAAAAGATAAAGAAGAAGCTGTCGCAGAAGCAAAACGACAAATTTTATCAGAATTACAAACTGGTGAAAAAGAAGATAAGTAGTCGAAATGGGTGAGGTATGGTTATGGGGAAAAAAATAACGAGTACTTTAGTAATTGGTCTTTTGGGGTTATCTTTTAGTTTAGGTGCATTCGGTAATACCGCAGAAGCGGCTAGTTATACAAGTGAAATGGGAATTGAATTTGTAGGTAAAATGCCAACAACTTCTCAGGTGACACCAGATCCAGACGGGAGAACACCTGTCTCAAAGAATGTTGCATCGAATCAAAACAGATTACCTCAAACCGGTGAAATAAAAGGATCAGGATTATCAATGATAGGATTTATTCTTTTATCAACCGCAGGATTAATTGGATGGGTTAAATATAACGATTCAAAGCAATCAAAATAAAGAATAGTTAAAATTAAAGTAGGCTACCTTCGTATTTATATGAAGATAGCTTATTTTTTTTGCTTATTATCTAAGTCCAATTTAGTTAAAATTAAAAATATACTAGTGGTTAAATTTGCAAAAGAAAGCGTTAACATGATAAGCTGTGTTTAAGGTATTAATAAAAAAATAAATATAAATATAAGGAGGTATTAGTAATGCTCTAACTAATTTTTTTATGGAGGGCCTGTATCAAATAATTGTTTATAAACCAAAATAGAGGAGATGAATAAAATGAACAAAGTAGAAATGAGTCAGACAAAGAAGAATGTGATTAAAACGGTAGCGGTGGTTGGATTATTGAATTCAGTAATGATTTTAGGGGTAGCTAATAATTCCGTAGATGCTAGTAACCATGAAAAGCAGGTGGCGACAGCTAAAGTAGGTACGAAAGAATTAGGTGTTATTACAAGAGGCTCAATGAAAGTATCTGGAACGGGTGCAAGTGGTCTACACTTACAAGGTAATAATACAGTGACAACAGGTACATTAGATTTTGATTATGAAGGAAAGTCGATTATTTCGGCAGGAATTAATGAATCGACAGACTATGTCTTGTCAGTTCCTTCAGAGTTAGTTCCACTTTTTAACCATGATTCGTTCAATAATTATATAACAGGAAATTTCCAATTTAATAACGGAAGTAAATATACGTATAATAAAAATGATATCCGAGTTGAGGATAATGGTAAAACATTACGAATCAAAAATCCATCTCATTCTTGGATTGCATTTGCCGACTTCAAAGTTCATTTATCTCTTGATATTGGGCAAATGGTAACAGATACAGGTATCAGAGTAGCGGACGCAGAAAATAACTCAAGTTATATATTTAATAGTGGTTTAGTAAAAAATGGTGCGCCAATTGATTGGGACGTGTTGGGTTCATATAATGCTTCTGACACGTTGCCAACATATCACCTAGACCCGGGTTGGGCACTTTTGAAAGAAATTCCAACCGTTGAAACAATTTTTGATACAGATACAACGGTATCAGGTCGTGGTGTTCCAGGTGCTAAAATTGAAGTTAAAGTTGGCGATAAAGTTATAGGGACAGGTATCGTTGATGAAAATGGACTTTACGAAGTTACTATTCCTAAACAACATGAAGATACAACAGTTAGTGTTCGTCAGAATACAGGTGTTGGTTGGAGTGATGTGAAAACTACGGTAGTTAAGCATAAAGATGTTACGATTGCTAAACCAACTGTTGATTCTTATTATCAAAGTGATAAATATTTAACAGGTACTGGAGAAACAGCTGGAAATACAATTATTATTGCTGATGCAAGCGGTAATGAAATTGCTAGAACAGTCGTACAGTCAGATCTTAGTTTCTCTGTACAAATTCCAGAACAAGGAGCCTATACACTTCTTTATATAACTGAAACAAATGGGACAGAAATAAGTCTTGCAACGGTAGTTCCAGTTCGTGAAGGGTAACCAAAATAAACTGTAAATTGGCAAAAGTAATTCATCATTTTTTTTGATGAATTACTTTTGTATTAAAACAAAATCGATAAAGCGGTTACTTCATAAATTAGATAAATATTTTTTAATTAAAAAAATATGTTTACATTTAAATAGATTATAGGTAAACTGGCTATGTCGCAGTAACCAGATAATAAGTTTGCGATTAGGTTACAGCTAAGTTAACGAATAAATCTATTAGGAGGGACTAGGGGGTCACAACTAATCAGCTAGACTAATGAGTTAAATATAGTAATGTTAGGTATAAATAGGCAGCAACTATAGGGGGAGGACTAAACAATGAAAGGGCATAACAGTAATAAAAAAGAACGAATCTCAGCAACGTTAATGACGGGAATTATCTTAGCAGGAGTGATGACAGGTAGCATTGTTAACGTGGTTAACAATGAGGGCCCAGGAACTTCTGTCCAAGCTAAAGAGCTAGATGAAACCGTTAAACCTCAAACAGCATCTTCTGAAAAAACAACCGAAAAAAGTACATCGATAAAAGCAACAAAAGAAGAAATAACAAGCGAAGTAGCAACTAAAGAAGAAGTAACGAAAGCACCAACAAAAAAAGTAGCAACGACTAAAAAAAGTGAGACAGCAGTACCAGCTGCTGGTTATGTTGGTCCATCACAAGGGGCCATTAATACTCAGTGGAGTACTACCGATGTGGCATCAAATTCTAAAAATGAGTATGTGTCACTTACAGGAGGCGGGAAGTTAGTAAATGGTGTTCCAACAAACAACGCGGGAAAAGCAGATGATACAGCGACTCCTGTTTTATATTTTGGTAATGCAGCATTTAATTTCCAACCAAGTGCGCTGACAAATAACGATTCTTACAGTGAACAGGGTAATGCATCTAGTTGGGCATTTACGAAGGTTGGTGCCAGTGGAAGAAATCCTAATCCAAGAAAGTCTTATGGAATTATCATTAATAATGCTATTCCAAAAGATCGTGGATATGGGTATGCAGCAGAAAGTAACACGACGCCTAATACAATTGAAAGTGCTGTAAAACTTGGACCAATTACAGATTACCATCTTTATAAAAATAATGATGGTACTGGATTCAAAGCTACAATGTACGATGTAACATATAAGGTGAGCTATACATTTGAAGAAATGTATGATGCAGCAGGTGGTATATATAGTTATTTCAGTATCACAAATAATGATACTGCAACTCGAGCTATTGGTGCAGCTCAGGGGGTCGATACTTTGGTTGATAAGGATGACGTCCCTGTAAAAAGTTTGGGACCTAACAATGGATTTAAAATGGTAAGTGATAAACATACCTTGAATTACAGATTGAAGGATCCCGGTAATAATACTAGCTTGGGTGGTTGGACTAATTATTCAGCTGGGAAAGCTACCGGTACTGGTATATTAGATATATCAAATATAAGTAGTTATTTCAAAGGTGGAGCTGTAGGAACTGGAATGGAGACATCAGTGCTTGATAAAATTATAGCTATCAACGACATTAGTCAGCCAGATACTCCGTTTAAGGGAGATAGTGCTTTTGTAATAAAAGCTAATCCTAAAACGTTAGCCCCAGGAGAAACATTAACGACAGGTTCTTACTTAACTTATAAAGAAACGACACCAAGTATTCCACCTGTTGCAACTGTAACACCATCAACAATTAATGCTTATGCGGATCAAACAGATTCATTTAAAATTGTAGGTAAAGTTTCAGATGAAGATAGTACAAAGGGATACATTCAAATTAAGTATCCAGATGGGTCAATATCATCGCCAGCAGAGAATACTTATGAAACAACAAAAGATGGTGTCGATTATTCTGCAAAGATTGACCCTACAAAATTAAAAGTAGGTGCAAATAAAGTTATAGTAACTGCGATTGATGCTGGAGGTACCGAACAATTAAAACCAGTTACCGTAACTGTCAACTTATTCAAGTTGGGTGCAACTGCTATTCCACAAAAAATTGATGTTGGCGGAACCGTTACAATAGATGAAACAAAATTAATCAAAGATTTAACAATTATGAATACTAATAAACATACATTAGAAATTGATCCTACAAATCCATCAAATAAACCACTTGATAACACAAAAGTTGGTTTCTATATACAAGATATGATTTTGACGGATACGGATGTGACACCTAATGAAACTGCTAAAGTTGCCGTTCCTGTCAATGTAATAGATGGTGATACCGTCGTTGATGGTGATTCTGTAGTTTACGCTAAGGATTTTAGTACGGACAGTAAATCTATCTCGGGATTAACAGAGACTAAATTAAATGAGTTCATATTAACAGAGAGTTCGGCTAAAGGTTGGATACTATCAACTGGTGCTGATTCTAAAGTTACAGTTAAATCAACGACACTTACACCAACTTCTAGTGCTGGTGACTATGAAGCAGTTATTGTAAATGCTCAGGGTGTTGAAAAAACGATTAAGATCACAGTTGCAGGTGGTGGTTTAGCAATTACTGCAGCCTCTGATGAAATGACTTTTGGTTCAAAAGATGGGGTAATGTTGCCTTACAGTGGAGAAAATTTCAATCTTCAACGTACTGCTGAAAATACTGTATCAATTTCTAATCTAGGCAAAACAGCTTGGACATTGAAGGCTAGCGTTTCAAAACCTTTAACAGATGGATCTAACACATTGAAAGGTGTTTTGAAATATATAGATGCAACTGGAACTGCACAAGATTTAGATACTGGTAGTACAGAGGTTGGTTCAGGTCAGACAGAAGAAACTAAAGATGTCACTTGGGCAGCCGATAAAGGTGTTGTTGCTGAACTTAATGGAAGCAACATGTCACTTAAAGCAGGTAAGTATGCAGGGGAAATAACATGGACACTAACGGATGCGCCTTAATCCTAATCCTTGCTTAATTAACGTTAATCATTAGCATTTTGCTAATATTATAAAAACATCAAAATCTGACGAGGGGAGTAGATACGATGATAAAAAGAAAGTTAATTTTGGGAGTTCTTTTAGGTAGTATGGTACCGGCTGGTTTTACCGTAACGCAAGCTTTGGCAAGCGAAACAGTGAATTATCAGTCGCATGCAACTATTGAATTCGTGAAAAATACTGACGGTACACCGCCAGTTGATCCAACAAATCCAACTGATCCGTTAAAACCGGTTAAACCAGTTAATCCTGGAACAGATGGACCATTATCAATTGATTACGTTTCGAACTTACAATTTAGTCAACAACAAATTTCTGGTAAAGACAGTGTTTATTATGCACAACTTGACCAGTTAGTTGATAAAAACGGTAAGGTTGGGGAATATCCAAACTATGTTCAAGTAACGGATAATCGTGGTTCAAACGCAGGCTGGAAACTAACTGTTGCACAGACCAATCCATTTATGAATGGTAAAAATAAATTAGATGGAACGATTATTACGTTAATGAATGGAACAACTAACGGAAGTAGTAATATGAGTCAGCCGACAGCTAGTCAAGCAGCCATCAATCCAGATGGCAAAGCAGTTACTGTGATGACAGCCAAGGTCGACAAAGGTATGGGAACATGGACAGACCGTTTTGGTAAAGATAATACAGCTGCCAAACAAAGTGTGTCATTACTTGTTCCAGCTGAATCAAACAAAGTAGCAGGGGCTTATAAGTCTGAATTAACATGGACTTTGACAGATGCTAACTTATAAAAAAGGTTATATAAAGGGGAAATAAATGATGAAAAATTCAAGTAAATTATTATTAAGTACATTATTAGGCGTAGGTGTGACAGGTGCCATTATGACAACTGCTCATGCATCTGAAACACAAACATATACATCACACGGTAAAATTGAATTGACTAAAAATGATGGTACAACAGATCCTGGTATTACGGATCCAACAGATCCTGGACATACTATTGATCCAACAGATCCTACAAACCCAACAGATCCAGGTACTGGTGGCCCATTATCAATCGATTATGTTTCTAACTTTAACTTTGGTGCTCAAAAGATGTCAGGTAACAACGAAACATATGACTCTCAATTAGTGACAGTTAAAGATGCATCCGGAGCTGATAAAGATCTTGCAAACTTCCTACAAGTTTCAGATAACCGTGGAACAGTAGCAGGTTGGAAACTTACTGTTCAACAAGCAAAAGCATTTACAAGTGAAACAACAAAATCAGAATTAGATGGGACAACAATTACGTTATCTAATCCTGAAGCAACTAATGCTGATAATAACGCATCAAAACCAAAACCAACATTAACAAATAGCGTTGACATTTCAGCTACATCAGGGGACAAAGTTGTTATGCAAGCAAAAGATGGCGCAGGTTCTGGTACATGGTCTGAATCCTTTGGTAACGCAACAACAGATGCTGCTAAAGCCAAAGCTTCTGTTAAATTAGCTATCCCTGGTGATAGTAAAAAAGTTGCAGAAAAATACACATCAGATATTACATGGACACTTACAGACGCTAACTTATAAAATCTAAATTAGTCAATAAAAAATAAAAATGGTTATTAATTAAAAGGGGAAATAAATTATGAAAACAACTAAAATCGTTACAAGCGCAATTATTTTATCAACATTAGGTTTAGCTGCAGCACCTGCAGTACATGCTGCAGATTATACATCAACAGGTAAGGTTGGATTTATGGAAAATACAGATCCAACAACACCCGTTGATCCAACGGATCCAACAGGCCCAGTAGGCCCAACGGATCCAACAGACCCAGATAATCCTCAACCAGGAACACCTGGCCCATTATCAATTGATTACGTTTCTAACTTTGATTTTGGTTCAAAAAATAAGGTTTCTGGAGACGATACAACTTACTACGCTGCACCTGTTAAATTAGCTGATAAAGATGGTAAAGAAGTTACAAGAGCTAACTACCTACAAGTAACAGATAAACGTGGATCAAATAAAGGCTGGAAATTGTCAGTTAAACAAGTAAAACAATTTAACGATAGTAAGACTGATTTAGATGGCGCACAGCTAAGTATGGGAACACAAACTTTAAATTCTAAAAATATTGGCGGAACAACAGATCCAGCTATAGCTAAAGCTACAATTACAACATCAATTGGTGCTGACGTTGCTGTCTTAGATGCTGGTAAGGATCAAGGTATGGGGACTTGGACAGATTCATTTGGTGTCTACGATGCTGATGCTACAAAAGATACAGCAAGTAAAGCTGTCTCATTGAAAGTACCTGGTAATTCAGCTAAAACGGTCGGTTCATCATATACAACAGATTTAACATGGACATTAACAGACGCTGGTTTATAAAATTAAGTCATATCACTTTCTAATAGGCTACAAAAAAATAGGGAATTAAAAAAAGGGGAAATTAAAATGAAAACAACTAAAATCGTAACAAGCGCAATCGTATTAACAACATTAGGTTTAATTGCAGCACCAGCTGTAAATGCAGCAACAGTAGGATCACTTCCAACAAAAGGTAGCGTTGGTTTTACAGATAATACAGATCCAACAGGTCCAGTTGATCCAACAGATCCAACAGATCCAGTTGACCCAACAGACCCTCCAATTAACCCAGGAACAAATGGTCCATTATCATTAGATTATGTTTCAAACTTTGATTTTGGTTCAAAAAATAAAGTTTCTGGTAGTGATACAACTTACTACGCAGCTCCTGTTGAAATAACAGATTCTAAAGGAACAGCAAAAGAAGTAGCTAACTACTTACAAGTAACAGATAACCGTGGATCAAATGCTGGTTGGACAGTTAATGTTAAGCAAGAAGGCGCATTTACTGACGGTACAAAAGAATTAACTGGTGCTCAATTGAGTATGAAAGATCAAACATTTAATTCAACAAATATGGATGCGACAACAACACCATCAATAATTGGTGATAAAGATAATAATAGTGTCGTTGCTCCTACAGTTGGTAGCGATGTTAAGGTTGTTACTGCTACAGACGGTCAAGGAATGGGAACATGGACTGATTCATTTGGTAAAGATGCTAAAGCTAAAGCCGTTTCATTAACAGTACCTGGTAAAACAGCTAAAAATCTTGGAACAATATATACAACAGATTTAACATGGACATTAACAGACGCAAACTTATAAAAATTGGGTTAACAAAAGGGGAAATAAATTATGAAGAAAACAGCAATTGCAACAGCAGCACTTTTAACCGTTACTTTGTTTTCAACAGTAGCACCAGCAGTACATGCTGCTGATGTAACATTACCTTCATCAGGTGATGTCAACTTTGTAGCTGATCCTGCTACTGGAGCTGGAGAAATTAAATTGACAAAGGCACCAAGTGTTGATTTTGGAGATCAAAAAATTAGTGGATCAGATGCAAAATATGATGCAGCTACTATTACAGATTCTATCGTTGTTGATGACAACCGTGGTTCAAATGAAGGTTGGAAATTAACAGTTGCCAACACACAGTTTACCGGCTCAAAAGAATTAGCTGGGGCTAAGTTAACATTGACGCCTGGAACTGTTTCTAATAATAATGGGGCAAGTTATAATGCTACCCAACCAACAGCGGATATGGTTTTAGACGGATCTAGTCAAAGTGTTGCAGTAGTAGATGCAGCTAAAGACATGGGTATGGGTACTAACACGTTACCTGTTACTAAGGCAACCTTAGACGTACCTGGTGCATCAACTAAATTAAAAGAAAAATATACATCAGTAATTACATGGACGTTAAACGACGCACCATTATAGGATGCAGAAAGGGATAGGTTAAAACAATGAGCTTGAAAAAAAACTTACGACTAGTAGTAGCCATTGTCCCCCTCCTTGCAATTTCAATAATGGGAAATTCAGTGGCTGATGCAGCAGTAGCGCCTGATGGAAAAACTGCAACCACAGCGGCTAACTTAACATTACTTGCAAAGTCTGGTCCAGTTGATCCATTAGATCCGACAAAACCAGTACAACCAATTAATCCAGTTACGCCAACTACTGGTGACCTGAGGATAGATTATATTTCTGATTTACATTTTGGTACTCAGAAAATTTCAGGAAATAAAAAATCTTATTATGCTGCTTTTGATAAAGTAGCTGATTTAACAGGACATCGTGATGAAGCTACAGGTGAGTGGGTTATAGATAAGCTCACGGATGCAGATTATAGGGATGTACCTAATTACGTTCAGGTTACAAATAATACGACAGGAAACTGGTCGTTGACGGTTAGTAACACATCATTTAAAAGTGGTGCTAATGAACTTAAGGGTACTGTGCTTACAATAAAAAATGTAGCATCGAAAACAGATAACGGAGATCCTGATGCCGGTTTATTTACCGATAGTATATTATTAAAAGGTGACGGTGCATCATATCAAGTAGTAGATCCAACTGCCAATACTAATCCCACAGGGACCTGGACAATAGCAATGGGTGATGCAACAACAGGTAATAAATCAGCGAGATTGGATGTGCCTGGCCCGGCTGAAAAAGTAGCTGGTGAAACATATACGTCGACATTAAACTGGACATTGACGGCGGCTCCATAAAGTTAATTTGAGAAGAAAGAGGATTTTTACATTGAATAAAAAATTTTTTGGAATCATTATGGCGTTTGTGGCAGGATTAGTTATATTTAGTGGACAAGTTCAAAAAGCGAATGCTGCTGAAATGAACTTTGCTGTTACTGCAAATATTCCAAACAACCAAATTGATAAGCGCCAAACGTATTTTAATTTAAAAATGAAACCGAACCAAAAGCAAGACATTACTGTCACATTAAAAAATTCGACTAACAAAGATGTTACTGTAATGGCTGAAGCAAATACAGCGATTACAAATGATAACGGAGTGGTTGAATACAGTCACGTGAAACCAAAACTTGATAAAACAATGGTAAACCCTCTATCTTCAATCATTAAGTCAGATAAAGAAGTGACAGTACCGGCTAAGAAAAGCATTGAGCATACATTCCATATCACAATGCCCGCTAAGAAATTCAATGGCGAAATTGACGGTGGCTTGTACTTCTATGAAAAAATTAACAAAGATAGTGAAAAAAAATCAAAGAGTAACGTTCAAATTAAAAACCGTTATGCCTTTGTTATTGGGACAACGTTAACTGAAACTGACGATGTTGTTAAGCCTGATATGAAATTACTTAAGATTGAGCCCGGATCAGTTAATTTCCGTAATACATTGAAGGTAAACTTACAAGATCCAACAACAACACCAATCCGTAACCTGAAAGTTGATGGAAAAGTCTATTCAAGAAATGGTGATAAAGCACTACATGCTTCAACCACTTCGAATATGACAATGGCTCCAAATACAAACTTTAATTATGGCATTTTCTGGGATAACCAACCCTTTAAGCCTGGTAAGTACCGTTTAGAAATGACGGCGACTTCTGGGGTACATAAGTGGAAATGGACAGAATATTTCACAATTGATGGCGCAACGGCAGATAAATTGAACGAAAAAGCGGTTGACTTAGAAAAAGATTACACAATGTGGTATATCCTTGCAGGAATCTTCTTGCTATTACTTCTATTGTTGCTCATCTGGTTCTTAGTTCGTCGTCGTAACAAAAAAGATAAAGAAGAAGCTGTCGCAGAAGCAAAACGACAAATTCTAGAAGAATTACAAACTGATAAAAAAGAAGATAAGTAGTCAAAATAGACGAGGTATGGTTATGAGAAAAAAACTAATGAGTGTTTTAATAATTAGTCTTTTGGGGTTATCTTTTAGTTTAGGTGCATTCGGTAATACTGCAGAAGCGGCTAGTTATACTAGTGAGGTTGGAATCGAATTCGTTGGTAAAATGCCAGAGAAAACGAAACCAACCACACCGACAACAAGACCAACAACAACGTCCCCCACGACGCCAACAACTTCACAGGTAACACCGGATGGGAAAACACCTGTCTTAAAAAATGCAGCAAAAGGTCAAACCAGTTTACCTCAGACTAGTGAAATGAAAGAATCAGGACTATCAATGATGGGCCTTGTTCTGTTGCTAGCTATGGGATTAGTTGGCTGGTTTAAAAGAAATTATGCAAAATAATTAAAATTTAATAGTTTAACTAAAAAGAGTTTTTCCTCGTAAAAATACGAGGAAAAACTCTTTTTTTATTGCGATATTTATTAAAGGTTCTATTACAACTGTTGTTGATAAATATATTACAGAGCCCTTAATTTAAGAGGTTGGGTTTTTGCTTAAATATTAAATTAGATTAACGTTATGGTTAAATCACTTTGAAGTAATGTTGAAATTATGATAGCATAAAAATGTTGTTAATGAAAAAATAGATTAAAGTAATAGCATTTAAGGGTAGTTTTATCCCACAGTATATTCACAAAATATTAAAAGGGGATAGTATGGGAAAAATATATATAGAAATATTAGCGACTATCGGGATACAAATAATACCCTTTATATTTATCATAGATGGATATATCCATAGAAATGGTATTGGCTTAAATAATGGTGATGGGTTACTTGTTTTAGGTGTTTTATTATTATTTGGAATGGGTATTATATATACTATTACGTATTTATTAGATGTAATGATTAAAAGGCATAATAAGTACTTAGTACCTAAATTTAAATACTTATTATTAATGTATTGGGTATTTCTAGATGTTATTATAGTAATTTATTTAAGTTTTAGAAATTTCTTTTAGAGTAGGAAAATCAAATTTTTCATCAACATTCGGGAAAAGGTAAATATGTTGAGGTATATAAAATAAAGGAATAGCCATATTATGCTGCGGGTTCATTTAACCCTATTTATATTCATAAAATAACATCATATTAAGGAGCTAAAAATGTTGAAACTTTTAAAAAATTCCAAAGTATTACATTCATTTTTTAATATTATATTTATTATAGAAACTTTTAGTTTATTTCTTGATACTGCATTTTCATTAGGCGGAATGGGAAGTCAACATATAGATCTATTCCTTTCAGTATCAAGTATAATCGTTCTTTTACAATTTTTTATGCTGATTGTCCAATTTAATTATTTCGATAAAATAATAATAGTAATCCTTTCAATGTTTAATATTGTATTAAACGCAATTATGTTGATCATTGAGATTAATAATGATTGTTATCTTCCTACATTAGAATCCTTCCTGGTAGCTATTTTGATTTCACTGTTCTTTATATGTAAATACTATAAATCAGGAGAAACTAAATGATTAGAAAAGTAATCAATTCAAAAATAATAGCAATCAGTTTAAATATAATATTAATGATTCTTGCAATTATAATGATTGTTCATGCTCTTTCAGGTAAATTCTATAGTGAAGATGTATTCATGTTATTAGTAGGGAACATTGAGATAATTATGATTTTATTACAGAATAAATTATGTAAATATCGTGGTATTATAATACTATCAATTTTTAATGTGATTTTAAATGTAACTCTATCAAATTTGGTTTATACAGACCCGTTAGTTTGGGCTTGTTACATTGGGTCAATTATTTCTATCTTCTTTATGATTAAATTCCCAAAAATGACTTCGTATTAAAATGGGTGATTACGGTAAAAAGAGCTAAACAGAAAATCCTATCTCTTAATTGAGGTAGGATTTATTTTTTATGAAACGTAATGGTAACGATTACAATCCAACTATATTAACGATTTTAATTTATTATTGATTGAACTAATTTTTTTCTACTATGTTGCTTATTATATTTTGTAGTGTGGTAAGAACGCCATGGCTATCTTAAGAAACATGATATATAATTAATGTAAGCGAAAACAAAAAACCTTATATCAACATATAAGGTTTTTCAAAAGAAAATATTTTAATTTTAACGATGCGCCATGAGGGAGTCGAACCCTCAGCTCAAGAACCGGAATCTTACGTGCTATCCATTACACCAACGGCGCAGTATAGTTAATAGTTTAGCTGAATTACGTAAAAAAAACAAGTAACGAAAGCGGAGGTTGAGAAATAATGGCTATTGAACAGAAATTTAAGCAACAACAAACGCAAATTCAAAAACTGGCAATGACACCAGAGCTCCAACAATCAATTAAAATGTTGCAATATAATATAGAAGATTTACAAGAATTTGTCACTGAAAAAATGATGGAAAACCCTTTGATTGAAGCTGTTGACGACAATCAGAGAATCCAAGCAGGGGAGTCTCGTTATAAAGTTAATCTAACAACAAATGGTGATACTGATTATATGAATTCAGTCAGTGATGATGAATCACAATCTTTATTGGATTATTTATTGGAACAAATTTATCTAACGATGCGTCAAACACCGCTTAGAAAGGTTGTTCTTTACTTAGTAGATTATATTGAACAGACGGGCTATTTTAATGCTAATTTGGATGATTTAGCAGAAGAATCAGGAATACCACCCATTATGTTATTAGATGCGTTAACCTTGATTCAACGCTTAGATCCGCCCGGTGTTGGTGCACGTAATTTACAAGAAAGTTTAATGTTACAGATTGATTCTGACGATTTAGCGCCTGAATTGGCATATACAGTCATAAAAGATGATTTTGATAACTTTGTCGATCGTAAATGGTCGGACATAGCAAAAAAATATCGTGTTAATCTTTCAGAAATTCAAGAAATATCAGATTTTGTTCGCACATTATCACCTAATCCAGGTGCAGGATTTGGGACAACTAGAATTGGTAAAATCTATCCAGATTTAGTTTTGAAAAAAAGTAATAATGAATTAACATTATTCAAAGTTCGCGGTGCACAGCCTGAAGTTGTTTTTCAACAAAAATATTTTGATGATATGTCAAAAGACCAAGATCCTGAAGTAATCAAATATTTAACTGAAAAGAAACGGGAATATGAATGGCTAGTTCATGGCTTGAAACAACGAGGCGATACCATTTTAAAAGTAGGACAATATATTTTGAAATATCAGGCTGACTTCTTCACTGATAAAACCAAACCAATTAAGCCATTACTTTTACGGGAAGTTGCAGCCGCTTTAGGTGTTCACGAATCAACAATTAGTCGAACCGTTAATGATAAGTACATTGAAACAGAATCTGGTGTTTATGAAATAAAATCATTCTTTGGACAAATCGCAAATAAGAACAAAAAGAATGCTGAAGAGCTATCTTCAAAAACGATTATGACAACTATGCAGACTTTGATTGAATCTGAAGATAAAACGAAACCTTTCTCTGATCAAAAAATAGTTTTACAATTAATGAAACAAAACATCGATATTTCGAGACGAACAGTTGCAAAATATCGTGAAAACCTGAACATTCCATCGTCATCAGCAAGAAAACGCTACAAGGATTAGGAACAATTATGACCTTATCTCATATATCAAACGTCAATTGCTGACATGGCAGATAGTCGTTTGAAGTGCTTGCAAAGTATGAAACAACCTGATATAATTTGTCTTGTAATAAAGGTATGAAGACACTTTGATTAATGCAGAATGTTATCGTGCTTTGTTTTTTTAGAATTAATGGGTCATAATGCGACACTGTGGGACAAATAATGCCCCATAAGAGAGCAGGTGCAGTATGCATCATGAATTAGAGTGGATCGAAGCAATTGCACCAGACATGATTAAAGTTTTAAAACAAAGATATTTTGTTTTAAGACAGATTGAATGGATGATGCCTGTTGGTCGCAGAATGTTGGCAGCAACTTTAAATCTAAGCGAACGCGTTATGAGAACCGAAACAGATTTTCTGCGTAAGCAAGAACTTATCGTCGTTGGTAAGTCAGGAATGACGCTAACGGATAGAGGTATATCAGTACTACATGGCCTTGAAAAAGTGATGGATAATTTAGTTGGTGTTCGACAGGATGAACAAGAGTTGAGTCGAATTTTAGGCATTGAACATTGTTTGATTGTATCAGGCGATTCCGATGAACAACCTAAAGTTTTAGAGTCAATGGGTAAGAGTCTAGCTGCTAAGTTAGCACTCTTATTGCCAGAAGGTAAAAATTTAATTGCGGTAATGGGTGGCACAACGATGGCTCAAGTAGCTGATCAGTTGACAACACGTCTTTCAATTAAGCGCGATTTAACTTTTTTACCAGCCAGAGGTGGTGTTGGTGAATCAGTAGATATACAAGCCAACTCGATTAGTGGTAAGATGGCATTACACACAGGCGGCAAACATAGAGCCTTGTATGTACCTGAACAACTAAGTGAGAAAACGTACGAGCCTCTTCTTGAAGAACCGAGCATTCAAGAAGTTTTGAACTTAATCAAGGAAAGCAATGCTGTAATTCACAGTATTGGAGAAGCAATGCATATGGCTAAGCGTCGTGACATGTCTAGTGGTATAATAGACATGTTGAAAGAGGACAAAGCTGTAGGTGAGGCATTCGGATATTTCTTTGATGCTCAAGGCAAGGTCGTTTATAGGATTCCTCGTATCGGTTTACAAATAGAGGATCTCACGCACATAAAATGTATTTTCGCAGTTGCAGGTGGCCATTCTAAGGCCGAAGCAATTGTGGCATACATGAAACTTGCACCTAAACAGACGTGGTTAATCACGGATGAGGGTGCCGCAAACTCGATTTTAAAAAAGTAGTGTGCAAACACGCTTTTTAAAATAAATAAATCTTCATTTCCTAAAGGAGGAAATTTAAGTATGTCAGTAAAAGTTGGTATTAACGGTTTTGGCCGTATTGGTCGTTTAGCTTTCCGTCGTATTGCTGAAGTTTCAGATAACATCGAAGTTGTAGCAATCAACGATTTAACTTCTCCATCAATGTTGGCTCATTTATTAAAATATGATACAGCCCATGGTAACTTCGACGCAGAAGTTAGCGCAACAGATAATGGTATTGTTGTTAATGGTAAGGAAATTCCTGTATATGCAGAAGCAGATGCATCAAATATTCCTTGGGTTAAAAACAATAATGTTGATATCGTATTAGAATCAACTGGTTTTTACGCATCAGAAGAAAAAGCTTCAGCTCATATTAAAGCTGGCGCAAAACGTGTATTAATCTCAGCTCCTGCTGGTAAAATGCCTACAATCGTTTACGGTGTAAATGATGACATTTTAACTTCAGATACTAAGATTGCTTCTGCTGGTTCATGTACTACTAACTGTTTAGCACCACTTGCTGGCGCTGTTAACGATGCTTTCGGTATCGAAGTTGGTACAATGACAACAGTTCATGCTTACACAGCTACACAAAAATTACAAGATGGTCCTGACCGTGGTGGAAACTTACGTGCTGCACGCGCTGCTGCAGGTAACACAATTCCTCATTCTACTGGTGCTGCTAAAGCTATCGGTATGGTAATCCCTGATCTTGTTGGTAAATTGAATGGCCATGCACAACGTGTCCCAGTTATTACTGGTTCATTGACAGAATTGGTTACAATCTTGAAATCAAAAGATCTTACAGTTGATGAAGTAAATGCTGCTATTAAAGCAAGAACTGAAAACAACGAATCATTTGGTTACAATGCTGACGAAATCGTTTCATCAGATATCATTGGTACAAGTTTTGGTTCAATCTTTGACCCAACACAAACTGAAGTAACTGGTACTGGCGCTAACCAATTGGTTAAAACTGTTGCTTGGTACGATAACGAATCTGGCTTTACAGCACAAATGATTCGTACATTAGAAAAATTTGCTAGCTTAGAAGCATAATCTAGTTAAACTTTTTTAAAACCGCATATAACTATGCTTAGGCGGAGGGACGCAATACTCCCTCTGCCTTTTTATTTAATCAAAATTACACAGGAGGCTATTATAATGGCTAAATTAATCGTTTCAGATTTAGATGTAAATGACAAAAAAGTTTTAATTCGTGTCGATTTTAATGTTCCTATTAAAAACGGTGTGATTGGTAATGATAACCGTATCGTTGCTGCATTACCAACTATCAAATATGTAACTGAAAATGGTGGTAAAGCCATTCTTCTTTCTCATCTTGGTCGTATTAAGACTGAAGAAGACAAAAAAGAATTATCATTACGTCCAGTTGCAGAACGTTTATCTAACTTATTAAACAAACCTGTTACTTTTGTTCCTGCTACACGTGGTCCTCAATTAGAAGACGCAATTGCAGCAATGAAAGACGGCGATGTTTTAGTAATGGAAAACACACGTTTTGAAGATTTAGATGGTAAAAAAGAAAGCAAAAACGATCCTGAATTAGGTAAATACTGGGCTTCACTTGGCGACTTGTTTGTCAATGATGCTTTCGGTACAGCTCATCGTGCACATGCTTCTAACGTTGGAATCTCAAGCAACATGGAACAAGCTGCTGCTGGATTCTTAATGGAAAAAGAAATCAAATTCTTAGGTGAAGCTGTTGACGAACCAAAACGTCCATTTGTTGCTATCTTAGGTGGCGCAAAAGTTTCAGATAAGATTGGTGTTATTTCTCATTTACTTAAAAAAGCTGACAAAGTTATCGTTGGTGGTGGTATGACTTATACTTTCTACGCTGCTAAAGGTATGAAGATTGGTTCATCATTAGTTGAAACAGACAAAATTGATTTAGCTAAACAAATCATTGAAGAAGCTGGCGACAAATTAGTATTACCAGTTGATTCAATCGTTGCTGAAAAATTTGATAACGATGTTGAACACAAAACTGTTGATGGTGACATTCCTGACGGTTACATGGCATTGGATATCGGACCTAAATCTGTTGCAGAATTTAAAGATGTTTTAAAAGATGCTAAAACAGTTGTATGGAACGGACCAATGGGTGTATTCGAAATGAGCAACTATGCTAACGGAACACTTGAAATCGGTAAATTCTTGGGTACTTTATCAGAAGCTACAACAATCGTTGGTGGTGGTGATTCAACTGCTGCTGTTCAACAATTAGGTGTTGCTGATCAATTAACTCATATTTCTACTGGTGGTGGCGCTTCACTTGAATACCTTGAAGGTAAAACTTTACCAGGTATTGCTGCTATTACAACAAAATAATTTTTAATTAAATTGTCGTAAGAAACCGTCTATTAACGAAAGGAAGTTATTATTTTGCGTAAACCAATTATTGCTGGTAACTGGAAAATGAACAAAGGCCCTAAAGAAACTGCTGAATTCGTAGCAGGTCTTAAAGGTAAATTACCAAAGTTTGACGATGTTGAATCTGTTATTGCTGCTCCTGCAGTAGATTTACAAACATTACTTGATGCTGCTAAAGGTACTGACTTAAAAGTTGCTGCTGAAAATGCATACTTTGAAGATGAAGGTGCTTTTACTGGTGAAACTTCACCAAAAGTTCTTTCTGAAATGGGTGTTGACTATGTTGTTATTGGTCATTCAGAACGTCGCGAATACTTCGGCGAAAATGATGACGATATTAACAAAAAAGCACATGCTGTTTTCAATAATGGTATGGTTCCTATTATCTGCTGTGGTGAAACGTTAGAACAACGTCAAGCCGGCGAAGCAGAATCATGGGTTGCTGGACAAGTTTCTGCTGCATTAAGAGGCTTATCTGTTGAACAAGTTAATCTTGCAGTTATTGCATACGAACCAATCTGGGCTATCGGTACTGGTGAAACAGCTACTTCTGACCAAGCACAAGAAATCTGTGCAGTAATTCGTAAAACAGTTGCTGATTTGTATGACCAAACAGTTGCTGATAAAGTTCGTATCCAATACGGTGGTTCAGTTAAACCTGGTAACGTCGTAGAATTAATGGGTAAAGACGATATTGATGGTGGTTTAGTTGGTGGCGCAAGTATGGAAACTGCTTCATACTTAGACCTTGTTAACTTCAAAGCATAATTCGTATTTTAGCTGTTAAAAAGATTGAAAATGAATCAATAAACTATTAAAATAATGGTAAGGGTGTTATTGTATCCCCGCCAAAAAACGTTTTTAAAGGAGAGTACAAATTTATGTCAATGATTACAGATATTTATGCACGCGAAGTTCTAGATTCACGCGGTAACCCAACTGTTGAAGTTGAAGTTTACACAGAAGACGGCGCAATGGGCCGCGGAATTGTTCCTTCAGGTGCTTCAACTGGTGAACATGAAGCCGTTGAATTACGTGATGGCGACAAATCTCGTTACATGGGCTTAGGCGTTACTAAAGCTGTTGACAACGTAAACAACATTATCGTTAAAGAAATTGTTGGATATGATGTTACTGATCAAGTTGGTATTGATAAAGCTATGATCGCATTAGATGGTACACCAAACAAAGGTAAATTGGGCGCTAACGCTATTTTAGGTGTTTCAATTGCTGCTGCTCGTGCTGCTGCTGATGAATTAGAAGTTCCTTTATACAGTTACTTAGGCGGATTTAACGCACATGTCCTTCCAACTCCTATGATGAACGTTATCAATGGTGGATCACATGCTAACAACAGTGTTGATTTCCAAGAATTCATGATCATGCCTGTTGGCGCACCTTCTATCAAAGAAGCTGTACGTATGGGTTCAGAAACATTCCATAACTTACAAAAGATTTTAGCTGAAAAAGGCTACTCTACTGCTGTTGGTGATGAAGGTGGTTTCGCTCCTGATCTTAAGAACAATGAAGAACCATTTGAAATCTTAATCGAAGCAATCGAACGTGCCGGTTACAAACCTGGTAAAGATATTGCTATCGCATTTGATGCTGCTTCATCAGAATTCTACAATGCTGAAACTGGCAAATATAGATTACAATATGAAGGCGAAAATGGCCAAGATTATACTTCTGAAGAAATGGTTGAATTCCTTGAAGCAATCGTTGACAAATACCCAGTTATCTCAATTGAAGATGGCTTGGATGAAAACGATTGGGAAGGCTGGAAGATGATGACAGCTAAATTGGGCAACAAAGTTCAATTAGTTGGGGATGATTTATTTGTTACAAACACTGACTACCTTAAAAAAGGTATCGAAATGGGCGTTTCAAACTCAATCCTTATCAAAGTTAACCAAATCGGTACACTTACAGAAACAATGGAAGCTATCGAAATGGCTAAAGAAGCTGGTTATACAGCTATCGTTTCTCATCGTTCAGGTGAAACTGAAGATACAACTATCGCTGACTTAGTTGTTGCAACTAATGCTGGCCAAATCAAGACTGGTTCATTGAGCCGTGTTGATCGTATCGCTAAGTACAACCAATTAATGAGAATTGAAGATAACTTAGAAGAAACATCAGAATACAAAGGTATCCACTCATTCTACAACTTGAGTTCAGATGCTCGCGATACAATCGTTAACAAATAATTCTTTATGAATTAAGCGTTTCTGATTGAAAGAAGGTCCTACCTAATTTGATTTTAGGTGGGACCTTTTTTGTATTATAATAGGACGCACTATATTGAAAGGTAAAACTTATTGTTGTATAATTTAGATGTTGGAAATTATAGTTAGGAATGTGAGCGTGTATGAAAAAATCAGAGCGTATTACAATACAAGATGATCTAACATCAAAAGTTTATGATCTTATTTTAAACGAAGAAACGACAAATGAGGAACGTCTCTTATTAGTTGATTTTAAAAATAAAGTTGAGCGTGGGCAGTACTTCGAGAAGGCAGTCGCTGATTTAGCGGAGTCGTTGCGCTTATTGGCTGTAAGTAATTTAAAAAATAAAATAAAGTTAAGTGCTGACGTTGGTCGATTTTATATGGAAATTTCGACAACCGGTTTATTTAAAAAAAATTTAGGCTGGGGACTTATAGCTATGAGTATGATTTATCATCCTTAAGTGATCATTAGATTATGCTAGTTTTTAAGAAGAGTTATTCAATAGTTGAATAATTCTTTTTTTGTTACTAATGAGTTCAGCAAATAATTGGATTTTAGCATATACTAATAGAATGAAGAGGTGTGTATGGTTTTATGACAAAACAAGGTATCAAAGAGCGATTGAATTTAACTAATCTCATATTTATTTTAAGAGGGCTATTAATTGGGCTCGTTACAGGTATCGTTGTAAGTCTATTTAGGTTAGCTATTATTTATGTGCTTAAAGTCTTTATCTATTTTTACCAGGCAATTAATCAGAATATGTGGTTACTGTTTCCAATGATTCTTTTGAGTCTAGCTATGGTACTAGGTATTGGAACACTAATGAAGCAAGAGCCAAATATTATGGGATCCGGTATTCCGCAAGTAGAGGGCCAGCTTGCTGGTAATCTTGAAATGCGTTGGTGGTCAGTTTTATGGCGAAAATTTATCGGTGGTGTTTTAGGCATTGGATCAGGGCTATTCCTCGGCCGTGAAGGCCCATCTATTCAACTAGGTGCAGCAGTCGGACAAGGATTCGCAGAGATGACTAAACATACTGAATCGGAACGCCGCATTCTGATTGCAGGTGGTGGCGCTGCAGGTCTATCCGCAGCTTTTAATGCACCAATTGCGAGTACGCTTTTTATATTAGAGGAAGTGTATCATAATTTTTCACCGTTGATTTGGACAACAGCATTAGCTAGTTCAATTTCAGCCAATTATATTTCATTGCATTTTTTCGGTCTAAAACCGGCGCTACAAATGATGGATATTCAGACCTTATCATTGTTACAATACTGGCATTTGATTGCTTTAGGGCTTATTTTGGGCCTCCTAGGCTATCTGTATCAAAACGTATTACTTAAATCGACTGATTTATATAATATTCTACATAAAATTCCGATTTTTTATCGCTCAATTGTCCCTTTTATTTTAGTTATTCCGATTGGATTATACTTACCACAAACTTTAGGTGGCGGTAATGAGATTATTTTAAGTCTAGTTCAAAGTAAATCATTGACCGTTTTATTGGGACTCTTTCTTTTAAGATTTATCTTTTCAATGATATCCTATGGTTCTGGATTACCAGGTGGTATTTTTCTGCCTATTCTAACATTAGGCGCTATTATTGGCGCTGGGTATGCAACTGTTATGATAATGTTAGGGTTGTTACCAGCTAAATATATAACTGATTTTATTATTTTTGGAATGGCCGGGTACTTTGCTGGAATTGGTAAAGCACCTTTTACAGCTATTTTATTAGTTACGGAAATGGTGGGTAGTTTACATCACTTAATGCCACTAGCCATTATTTCATTAGTTTCATTTTTAGTTATTGATATTTTAGGCGGCGCACCTATCTACGATTCTTTACTTAAAAAATTAATTGGTCAAAATGAAATTGATTTGGGCGGTAAAAAGGACCGACTTGAGACGCCTATTTTTGCTGGATCAAATTTAGAAAATAAAAAAGTTTCAGAAGTAGTTTGGCCTGAAAATAGCTTATTAATCACGGTTAGACGTGGTGAAAAGCAATTAATTCCACATGGTGTGACGGTTTTAAAAGCAGGAGATACATTAGTTCTTTTGACTGAGCACCAAAATCGACCTAAACTTAAGACAGAAATGGATACATTATCCGGATTTGAATCACTTTAATAAAATAATAACGGTGGAAAATTAATGCAAACTGTGCTAAATTAGTATAGATATAGATTACGTAATTGGGTTAAGGAGGTAAATGATTTGACTAACATACTAACAATTTTAATTATCATCGTTTCAGTCTTAATGATTATCGCTGTTATGATGCAACCTGCAAAAACAAATAACGCTTCAGGTGCTTTATCTGGTGGCGGTGGTGGTGCTGACGATTTATTTAGCAAACAAAAACCACGTGGATTCGAAGCATTTATGCAAAAAGTAACCTTTGTCTTGGGCGTTTTATTTTTCTGTCTAGCTCTAGGACTTGTCTATTTGGCCTCAAAATAATAATAAAGAAAGCCTCCTGTGCAAACAATTGTTGCAGCAGGAGGCTTTTATTTAGAAATAAAATAAAATTAATAATAAATAAATGTAACGCAAATACGAATATGAAAACGAGGTATACATGGATAAAAAGATGCAAGAACTTATATTAAAAGAACTAAAAATTAAAGAAAATGAATCTTTCAGTGTTGAAGAATTAACAGCTGCCCTTAAATTAGAAGGCCAGGATGCGTTCAAAGAACTTGTTAAAACACTTGCTGAAATGGAACGTAAACGTGAAGTGAAAATTACATCAGAAGGCAAATTTCAAATTGCACTTCAAACACCACAATTAGTGGGTATTTTTCATGCAAATGATCGTGGATTTGGATTCGTTACGATTGATCCAGAACAACCTGATGTTTTCGTTAATCCAACACAAACAATGTCTGCCTTAAATGGTGATAGTGTTGAGATTGAGATTACAAGTGCTGCTAAACCTGGGGATGACCGTGGTCCTGAAGGTAAAGTTAATAAAATTGTTGAACATAATGTAACATCAATTGTTGGTGAATTTGAAGTTGAACCATCTGACCTTGAAAATTCAGGAATAATTGGCCATTTAGTTGTTAAAAACAAGAAATTACAACGTTATAACTTATTGGTAACAGGGGTTGGTTTACATCCAGTTGCCGGAGAAGTTATTACAGCTGATATTACTGCTTACCCAACAAGTGAAAAACCATTAGTTATTGAAACATTGGTTAAAGAAGTTGTGGGTAACAAAGACGATCCAGGTATGGATATTTTACAAGTTGTTTATCAACATGATATTCCTAGTGAATTTCCTGAAGATGTTATGGCTCAAGCTGAAGCAACTCCAGAAGTTGTGCTACCAGAAGAAAAAATTGGCCGTGTTGATTTAACGGACCAAACATTGGTAACAATTGATAGTATTGATTCTAAGGATTTAGATGATGCTGTTACTGCCTGGAAACTTGATAACGGGAACTACCATTTAGGTGTGCATATTGCTGATGTTTCGCATTATGTCCAACCAGGCACACCACTTGATCGTGAAGCATACGAACGTGGAACGAGTGTTTATTTAACTGACCGTGTTATTCCAATGTTGCCTCACAAATTATCAAATGGTATTTGTTCATTGAATCCAAAAGTTGAACGCCTTGCTATGAGTTGTGAAATGGAAATTACACCAGAAGGTTATGTTGTTAACCACAAAATCTTCCAAAGTGTGATTAAAACGACAGAACGTATGACTTACAAAGCCATTAACAAGATTCTTGAATCAGATGATGCAAAGACGAAAGCTAAATATGAAGAATTGGTCCCAATGTTTGAAACAATGGGCGAATTACACAAAATTCTTGAAAAAATGCGTAAAAAACGTGGTGCAATTAGTTTTGATGATAATGAATCTAAGATTATCGTTGATGAAGCGGGTCACCCAATTGATATTCAAATTAGAACTCGTGGAACAAGTGAACGTTTAGTTGAATCATTTATGTTAGCTGCAAATGAAACTGTTGCAGCTCATTACGATAAATTAAAAGTACCTTTTGTTTACCGTGTGCATGAAACACCTAAGAATGAAAAAGTAATGCGTTTCTTCGAAACTTTAACCAGTTTTGGTATCGTTGTTAAAGGTGATAGTAAGAATGTAACACCTAAAATGTTACAAGGTGTTTTAAAAGAAGTAGCTGGTAAACCTGAAGAATCAATGGTTTCTGTTATGTTACTTAGAAGTATGCAACAAGCTAAATATACTGATGAATCATTAGGTCACTTTGGTTTAGCTGCTACTGATTATACGCATTTTACGTCACCAATTAGACGTTACCCTGATTTGATGGTTCATCGTTTAATTCGTTTCTACGAAGAAAATGGTATTGGGGACACTCAAAAAGAAAAATATGCTGAACAATTACCTGAACTTACAACACATACATCACAAATGGAACGTCGCGCAATTGATGCCGAACGTGATACTGACGCAATGAAAAAAGCTGAATACATGGCTGATCATGTTGGTGAAACCTTTGAAGGTGTTGTTAGCTCAGTTATGAAGTTTGGTGTCTTCGTTTCATTACCAAATACTGTTGAAGGTCTTGTTCATATTAGTAATATGAAGGATGACTATTATGAATATTTAGATATGCATATGGCATTAGTAGGTAAGAGAACCAAGAGAACTTTCAGAATTGGTCAACCAATCGAAGTAAAAGTTGCTAAAGTTGATATTGAGCAAAGTGCGATTGATTTTGAAATTGTTAATCCACAAAACACACCAACTTCTGATTTACGAGGTAAAGGTGGAAACTTCAAACGTCCAGGTAATGGTCGTCCAGGAGACAAGAAACCTTATAACCGTAATGGTAAACCAGCTGCTGGAAATAGTAATGGAAAGAAACCATTCTACAAATCAGCTAATAAAAACACAGCACCAAGAAAAAATAATACACGTCAAAAATAATATCGGGGGGATTAAGATTGCGAAAAGAAAAGTCATCTTTTGATAAACCCTTAGCCCAGAATAAAAAAGCAAGACACAGTTATAACATTGAAGATACGGTTGAGGCTGGTGTCGTTTTAACAGGTACTGAGATTAAATCCGTTCGAAATAGTCGTATTAATCTAAAAGATGGATTTGCGCAAATTAGAAATGGTGAAGCTTGGCTGATGAATGTTCATATTTCAACGTATGATCAAGGAAATCAATTCAATCATGATCCACTTCGAAATCGTAAATTATTATTGCATAGAAAACAAATAGCTCAATTTGATGAAGCAACTAAAAATAAGGGTGTTACAATTGTCCCTTTGAAAGTGTACATTAAAAACGGCTTTGCAAAAGTACTAATCGGTGTTGCAAAAGGGAAGAATGATTACGATAAACGTGAAACAATTAAACGTCGAGATCAGGAACGCCAAATTCAACGCGTACTTAAAAATTACTAATAAAAAAGGAAGCAACCAATTTTGAAATTGGTTGCTTCCTTTTTAGTTATTAAGCTTGTTTGTAAAGACCAGCAATTTGATCTTGAACATCTTTATTTTCTAAGAATTCATCATAAGTAGTATCTGCTCGATCAACAAGACCGTTTGGTGTTACTTCGATGATACGGTTAGCGATTGTTTGAATGAACTCACGATCATGAGAGCCGAATAATAGAGCACTCTTATAATTTGAAAGACCTTCATTCAATGAAGTAATTGATTCCAAATCTAAATGGTTAGTAGGATCATCAAGTAAAAGAACGTTGTTTCTTGTTAACATCATTTTTGATAACATACAACGAACTTTTTCTCCACCGGATAAGACGCCAACTTCTTTATCGACTTCTTCACCAGAAAATAACATACGACCTAAGAATCCACGCAAGAAAGTGTTATCACTTTCTGCTTTAGAAGCAAATTGACGTAACCAATCGATAATTGTTAAATGTTCATCAGCGAATTGGTCGTTATTATCTTTAGCAAGGTAAGCTTGTGATGTTGTTACACCCCATTGAACTGTACCTGTATCTGGTTCTAATTCACCAGAAAGAATTCTAATTAATGTTGTAACAGCAATATCAGTTTCACTTGTAAAGGCTGTTTTATCATCTTTGCCTAAACTAAATGAGATATTATCTAAAACTTTTACGCCATCAATTGTTTTTGAAACGCCACTAACTGATAATAAATCATTACCAATTTCACGGTCGATTTCAAAGTTAATGAATGGGTAGCGACGTGATGAAGGTTGAATATCATCAAGTGTGATTTTTTCAAGCATTTTCTTACGAGAAGTTGCTTGTTTAGATTTAGAAGCGTTAGCACTGAATCGTGCAACGAAATCTTGTAATTCTTTGATTTTAGCTTCTTTTTTATCGTTAGAATCATTTGCAAGTTTTGAAGCTAAGGCACTTGATTCCATCCAGAAGTCGTAATTACCAACGAATAATTTGATTTTACCAAAATCAACATCACACATGTGGGTGCAGACATTATTTAAGAAATGTCTATCATGAGAAACAACAATAACGGTATTTGAGAAGTTAATTAAGAAATCTTCTAACCAGTTAATTGATTTGATGTCTAACCCATTAGTAGGTTCATCAAGTAAGAGAACATCAGGATTACCAAAAAGTGCTTGTGCAAGCAAAATCTTAACTTTTTGACTTTCTGTTAGTTCGCTCATCTTTTTATTTTGCATATCTTCAGCGAAGCCTAAGCCTTGTAAAAGAGTTGAAGCTTCTGATTCAGCTTCCCAACCATTCATTTCAGCAAAGTCAGATTCTAGTTCAGCAACTTTGATACCATCTTCATCAGAAAAATCAGCTTTTGCATAAATAGCATCTTTTGCTTCCATAACAGCATAGAGTTCTTTGTAACCCATAATGACTGTTTCAAGAACAGTATATTCTTCGAAGCCATAATGATTTTGTTGTAGCATTGTCATACGTTCATTTGGATCTAATGAAATTTTACCTGTACTTGGTGTTATTTCACCAGATAAAATCTTTAAAAATGTTGATTTACCAGCGCCATTAGCACCGATTAGTCCGTAACAATTACCAGGCGTGAATTTTAAATTAACGTCATCGTATAACTTACGGTCTGAAAAACTTAAACTTACATTACTTACAGTTATCATTTAATACCCTCACTATTCGTTTGTATAATCTACATATCATAGCATATTTCAGGCTCAAAATGAAACGGTTTTGAAAATGAACTCAAATAAAATGATTATTTCTGAAAATGAGGGTACGTTAGTCATAGAGTTGTAATATGAGTGATGTTTTGTAATATGCCTGACACATGTCTGACTTGTCGGTTCGATATACTCTAGAAATGGGTAATAAAGTTATTTACAAAAAGGAGTATTATTTTGAAAATTAGAAATATTATTGGTTTTACGGCAGTTATACTTTGCTTATTAGGTGGTTCGGTTTCTGTTAGTGCAACATCTATCAGTGATTTAAAAAAACAAGAATCAGCTGCACAAGAGAAAGTAACAACTGCTAATTCAAAAATTTCAAAGTCATTAACGAGTATTAATGATGAGTATGCAAAAATTGATAAATTAAATCAAGAAATTTCTGATAAAGAAAAGAAAATTGGTTCACAAGATAAATCAATTGGTAATGAACAAAAACAATTAGATACACGTATTGAAAATGCTAAAGATAGATTAAGAAGTCTACAAGTTAATGATTCAAGTAGTAAAATGGTAACGGCTATTCTTGAAGCAAAGAATGCTGGTGATTTTATTAGCCGTGTTTACGCAGTTTCTGTTTTACAATCTGCTGATAACAAAACGATGAAAGATGTTGCGTCTAATATCAAAACCATGGAAGATGCTAAAGCGCATTTGGAATCTGAACAAAAATCATTGAAATTAAAACAATCTGAAACAAAACAAGAAACAAAAGAAATGAATAAACAATTAGCAGCGTTAAAAGATACTTTAGGTGACGCAAAGAAAGATTTAGCCAAAGTAACAAAGGCTAAAGATGCTGAGTTATCAAAAAAAGCAAGAGAAGCAAAGGCTAAAGCTGATGCTAAGGCAGCAGCAGCTGCTAAAAAAGAAGCAGCTAAAAAGGCTGAAAGTGATGATTCATCAGATAAAAAAGGAAGTACTGACCAAAAAGCAAGCAACGATACTTCTGGCAAATCAACTAAGAAAACGTTACAAATGGTCGCAACGGCTTATTCAACAAATGCACCAGGGATGGGAACTCATGGATCATATGGGTTAAGTTTGTTAACTAATCCACAACAAATTGCTGTGGATCCTTCAGTTATTCCGCTAGGAACTGTTGTCTGGGTATCTGGTTATGGTGTTGCGATTGCTGGCGATACAGGTTCAGCAATTAAAGGAAACCGAATTGATGTGCATTTTATCTCAAATGCAAGATGTTACACATGGGGTAAAAAGACAGTTACTGTAAAAGTTTTAGAATAAAGATATGAAAAAAGGTCTGCTAAATTTATTTTTAGCAGACCTTTTTATTTATTTAAATATCTTTTTGCATATGATGATAGTCATGACCACTAATAATCATGTTACCAACAGTTTTAAAGCCCATTTTTGTGTATAACTTTTCTGCTTTAGGATTTGCAAAGTCGACGTTTAAGCCAATCTTTGTTTTTCCAGCTGCACGGGCAATCTCGGGAAGAGACTCTAGAAGTTTTGTGCCGATGCCTTGTCCTTGGAAATCTGGTGAAACAGCAAGGGTATCAAGGTACCATTCATTTGGATAAACTTCTGAGTCTGGAAAGAGTTCAGTTGTTTCAGGTAAACCAATTTGTGGGAAAAATTGATTCATAGCAAGATCAAGATGGTCTTCATCTTCATCCGGATAACCAAATGCTATCCCAGCAACCTTACCATCAATATCGGCAATTTGAACACGACCGTAGCTGTAACGGTAGTCTTCTGTTTCAAATGCAAGCTCTAGCACTTTGAATAGGTCGGGTAATGGAATTTCTTGAAGAATAGGAATTTCCATATCTTCTAAAATAATATTCACTAAAGGAACGACCTCGTGTGCATCTTTTTTTGTTGCTCTTCTAATAATCATATAAACCATCCTTTCCTGAATATCTCTAGTGTATAGGGTACTTAAATAATTGTCAAAACAACTAAATTGCTTGCTAAGTGTAGATATGTTATATTATGTTACATCAAAATGTTTTGGGGAGGATATTATGAAAAAATGGCAGTCAATGATCATGTCAATCATGGTCGCATGTGTATTTTTATTATTTTTACATAGTAATCAAGTAAATGCAGCAGAAAAGACGTATACAATCGGGACTGATGTAACTTATGCACCATTTGAATATCAAGCAGAAGATGGTAAATCATATGTTGGTATTGATATGGATATAATGCGAGCCATTGCTAAAGAGGAAGGATTTAAAGTTGATATTAAAGCCTTAGGGTTTAATGCAGCGGTTCAAGCATTAGATGCTAACCAAATTGATGGGGTTATGGCTGGTATGATGATAACTCCAGAACGTCGTGTTAAATTTGATTTCTCAGATAGTTATTATGAAGCTGGGGTAGCTATGGCTGTTGGTAAAAACAGTTCAATTAAATCTTTGGATGATTTAAGAGGGAAAAAGGTAGCGATTAAAGTTGGTACAGCTGCCGGAGAATTCGTAAACTCAATTAAAAAACAATATAATATTACAACAACAACTTTTGATGATTCAAGTAACATGTATGACGATGTTGTGACAGGAAATTCCGATGCGACTTTTGATGATAAACCAGTTTTAGCATATGGTGTTAAGAATGGTATTGAAATGAAAGTAGTTGGTAAAACATATGAAAAAGGTGAATATGGATTCGCCGTTAAAAAAGGGCAAAATAAAGAATTAATAACAAAATTTAATGCCGGGCTAAAGAAACTTAAAGCTAACGGTGAATATAAAAAGATTGTTGATAAGTACACTGGAACGAACGCAAAAAATGCTAACTCTAAAAATTCTCGAACAATTTTAGGTTTATTGAAAACAAATAGTGGCTCATTATTAGAAGGATTTAAACAAACAATGTTATTAACAATTGTGGCTATTGTTTGTGCAACAGTTTTAGGGATTATTTTAGGTATGATGGGTGTTGCGCCAAATAAATGGCTTAATGGGCTTTCAAGTACATTAATTTACATTTTCCGTGGCCTACCGCTAATTGTATTGGCCTTCTTTATCTACATTGGTATTCCTAATTTAACCGGGAGCAAGATTCCAGCATTTGTGGCAGGTATTATAACCTTAACGTTAAATGAAGGTGCGTATACAGCGGCCTTTGTTAAAGGTGGGATTAAGGCTGTTGATAATGGCCAAATGGAAGCTGCTCGTAGTCTAGGATTACCTTATGGAAAAGCAATGATGAAAGTCATTATGCCACAAGGAATTAAGATTATGATTCCATCATTTATTAATCAATTTATTATTACGTTGAAAGATACGTCAATTTTATCTGTTATCGGTATTTTAGAATTAACGCAAACAGGTAAGATTATAATCGCAAGAAACCTTGAAGGATTCAAGATGTGGTTGATTATCGCGGTGATTTATCTCGTTATCATAACGTTATTAACGTGGTTATCTAATTTAGTCGAAAGGAAGATTAAATAATGGCAGCTAAAATTCAAGTTAAAAATTTGAAAAAAAACTATGGTTCAAATGAAGTTTTGAAGGGGTTAGATATTTCAGTTGCAGAAAAAGAAGTTGTCTGCATGATTGGACCTTCCGGTTCTGGGAAAAGTACCTTTTTACGTTGTTTAAATAAATTAGAAGATTTAACTTCCGGTTCAATTATTATTGAGGGGCATGATATAAGTGATCCAAAAACTGATTTAAATGTTGTTCGTCAAAATATTGGCATGGTATTTCAACATTTTAATTTGTTTCCACATTTAACCGTTCTTGAAAATATTATTTTAGCGCCTGTTGAATTAAAAAAAGAAACAAAAGAAGAAGCAACTAAGGAAGCAAAACGTCTTTTATCCCAAGTTGGTTTGAGTGATAAAGCAGATGCTGCACCTGCTTCGTTATCTGGTGGTCAAAAACAACGTGTCGCAATCGCACGCGCACTTGCAATGAAACCAGATATTATGTTATTTGATGAACCAACGTCTGCACTTGATCCAGAAATGGTTGGGGATGTTTTAGATGTTATGAAACAACTTGCGAGGGATGGTATGACAATGGTTGTTGTCACACATGAAATGGGTTTTGCTAAAGAAGTGGCTGATCGTGTGGTCTTTATGGCTGATGGTTACATTTTAGAAAGTAGTACACCAGATGAAATATTTAGTAATCCGCAAAATGATAGAACAAAAGATTTCTTAAACAAAGTTTTAAATGCATAAAAAGTGCAAACTAATTAAATCTTTCGGCCTTTCATTAATTTTTGGTGGGGCAAGCATTGTAAAAGGTCCTAATCACTTCGCGTGGTGGTTAGGATTTTTTATGTATAGTTACTAAAAATTAGGATGTTTACGATGATTTGAATTGAAAAAAGCTTTTTAGCAAAGGAGAAAAGTAAAATTATGAAAGCAATTGTTGTTAATGAAGCAGGAGGAACAGATAAGCTTATTTACCAAGAGGTAAATTTACCTAAAATAAAAGCTAACTGGTCCTTAATTAAAATAAAAGGGTTTGGTATCAATAGATCGGAGATTTTTACGAGAGAGGGAAAATCGCCAACTGTTTTGTTTCCTAGGGTTTTAGGCATTGAATGTGTGGGTGTTGTTGAAGAAACGAGCGATCCTGAAAGATTACCTATAGGGAAAAAAGTTATTTCCATTATGGGAGAAATGGGACGCGCATTTGATGGCAGCTATGCTGAATATGTAGCATTACCAAATAACCAAATATATCCAATAACAACAAATATATCTTGGAAAGAACTTGCGACTATTCCTGAAACGTACTATACAGCATTTGGTTCAATGAAAAACTTAAAAATTACAAAAAAAGATAAAATTTTAGTTAGAGGCGCCACAAGTGGAGTAGGTATTTCATTTCTTAAATTGTTGAAGGCCAGATATCCTGATATTGTAATTGATGGTACTAGTCGGAGCCAAGCAAAAAATGAGCAATTATTGTCCGCTGGTTTTAATGATGTAATAATAGATAAGACTGGTGTATTAGAGACTGAAAAGAAGTATGACAAAATTTTAGAATTAATTGGCCCTGCCACTATAAAAGATAGTTTTCAACATTTAAACGAAGGAGGCATTTTATGTAGTACGGGACAATTAGGAGGTAAATGGTTTTTAGAAGAATTTGATCCGATTATAGATATCGAGAAAAATAGTTACCTCACTAGTTTTTACTCTGACAATGTCAGTCAGGATAAATTGAATGATCTGTTGGACTACATTTCAAAATATGATGTTGATGTGAAACCAGAAAAAAACTTCAAACTAAGTGAAGTTCCTTTAGCGCATGCTTACTTACAAAATCAGGATAGTTTTGGGAAAGTAATCGTGTTACTAACAACTGAATAAAGATAAGTACCAAATTGGTTAGCGACGTATTATGGGTTTCATAATTGATAGTTGGAGAGTAACAGGGCTGATTGATTACGTAACAAAAGTCTTATGGCTTTTGTTTTTTTCGTTGTAAAAAAACTGTTATTGGTAATAGTTTTTAAACTACTATCAACAACAGTTTTTATAGACTTATTTTTTCTAATTAATTACACTTTTTAGTCTCAATCGATTTATTTTTCAGCTAACTGTTCAAGAATAGCTAAGCCAACACCATCTTCAGAATTTGTTTTTGCTGAATGATTGGCAATACGTTTTACCTCGTCGTGGCCATTTTCCATGGCGTAACTGACGCCTGCAACTTTTAACATAGAAACATCATTTAAGTTATCTCCAATTGCCATGACATCTGACATTGGGATATTAAGTTCTTTAGCGAAAGCTTGGAGTGCAATCCCTTTTTGGGCATTTACGTTGTTAATTTCAAGGTTAGTAGGTGCAGAAGAGGTAACAACAAGTGAGTCTTCTTCTTCAATTTTTGCTTTTAAAGGGAGTAATTCTTCTTGACCATCCATACTGAAAACAATTAATTTAAAAATATCAATTTTTGAATCATCGATGACTGTTTGGTAATCATCAACGTAATTGATATTCATTAATTCAAGACGAGCTGCAGCTAATGAAACAGCCATTTTAAATGGTGTATCTGGATTTGTATCAGAGATTAGACGCGCTACATTTTGAATACGGTTTGCACGATTATCAGAATAAACACCGTTTGAGGTTGTCATTTCAAAGTAAAAATTTTCTTTTTTGAATGTTTGAACTAAAGTTTGAACGACTTTTTTTGAAATAGGTGTTGTACTAAGTGTTTTACCATTTCCATCTAAAACTTCTGCGCCGTTAAATGTAATCATTGGACTATTGAACCCGGCTGCTGTAATTAAAGGTTTAACTTCAGTATAGCCACGGCCAGTAGAAACGATAAAGTGGACTCCTAATGCTTGTGCTTGTTTAATCGCATCGGCGTTTTTTTCTGAAATCACCATTTGATCATTTAGTAAAGTACCATCCATATCTGATGCAATAATTTTTATCATAAATTCAACACTCCTCTAATCTTATTTACTGGTTTCATTTTAACATGAAACCGCTCGATATTTTAATCAAATCATTTATTTTTGTATTCACTAATATGGTAAACTTAATCTGTGAGGTGTTAGACAATGAATATTAATGTCGATAATGATTGGCAACCCATTTTGACCGAAGAGCTTGCAAAATCTAAATATGCTGATTTAGAAACGTTTATTGATAATGAATATCAAAATGAGACGATTTATCCGGAAAAAAATCGCATTTTTGAAAGCTTTGAACTGACCCCATTTTCTGACGTTAGAGTTTGTTTATTGGGACAGGATCCTTATCATGAAAAGCATCAAGCTCATGGGTTGAGTTTTTCTGTTTTACCAGGAGAAAAAATTCCACCTTCTTTACGGAATATGTATAAAGAATTGGAAACAGATTTAGGAATTCCACCAGCTAATCATGGCTATTTGAAGAGTTGGGCGGAGCAAGGTGTTTTGATGTTAAATTCAGTCTTAACTGTAAGAGATGGCGCCGCTAATTCTCATCGTAATCATGGATGGGAATTATTAACAGATGGTGTGATTGAACGATTATCCGAATCTTCACAGACAATTATTTTTGTTTTATGGGGGAAGACAGCCCAAGATAAGATTAAATTAATTGATACAGATCACAATATTGTGATAACATCACCTCATCCAAGTCCGTTATCTGCTTACCGCGGTTTTTTTGGATCGAAACCATTTTCACAAATAAATCAAAATTTAATAAGTCAGGGATTGCCACCGATTAACTGGCAATTACCCAGTAACACTTAATTAGGAGGAAATGATATGTCATTATTTGAAAGTTTGAAAAGCAAAATTGAAAGTAAAAAAATTAAAATAGTTTTTCCTGAAGGGGAAGAAGAACGTATTCTAAGAGCAGCCGTTAAATTAGCAGAAGATAATTTGGCAGAACCTATTTTATTGGGGGATGTTGCAAAAATGAAAGAGTTAGCCACAAAGCTCGATTTAACTCTTGATGGTATCGGTGTAGAATTACTTGATCCTAAACAATATTCTGAAACAGATTTTAATGAGATGAAAACGGCCTTTGTTGAACGACGTAAGGGTAAAAATACACCTGAACAAGCTGAAGAAATGTTACGCGATGTTAATTATTTCGGTACAATGCTCGTTTACATGGGATTAGCTGAAGGGATGGTTTCTGGAGCTGTTCACGCTACTGGAGATACCGTTCGACCTGCATTACAAATTATTAAAACGAAACCAGGCGTGAGTCGGACAAGTGGTGCCTTTATTATGACCAGAAATAATGATACAGAAAAGTATTTATTTTCTGATGCTGCGATCAGTATTAATCCAACTGCTCAAGAATTAGCAGAAATGGCAATTGCAAGCATTCAGACGGCTCGTCTCTTTGATATTGATCCCAAAGTAGCAATGCTTAGTTTTTCAACTAAAGGTTCAGCTAAAGCACCAGAGGTATCAAAGGTAGCAGAAGCAACTGAAATTGCACAAAAACTAGCACCAAATGAAGCGATTGACGGCGAATTACAATTTGATGCTGCTTTTGTACCGAGTGTTGGTGAACAAAAAGCACCTGGATCAAAGGTTGCAGGACAAGCAAATGTTTTCATTTTCCCTGAATTACAATCTGGAAATATTGGCTACAAAATTGCACAACGTTTAGGTGGATTTGAAGCTATCGGACCTATCCTACAAGGATTAAACCAACCGGTTTCAGATTTATCTCGTGGTGCTAACGTAGAAGAAATTTACAAGGTTGGTATTATTACAGCTGCGCAAAGTTTAGAATGAAATGGTGAAATAATTAATGAATATTGAAGTCAGTTCTGTAGAAGAAACACAAGAAATTGCCGAAAAAATTGGACAGCTTGTTGAACCTAATATGATTTTGTTATTGGATGGTGATTTAGGCGCAGGAAAGACAACTTTTGCTAAAGGCTTAGCCGTTGGGTTAGGGATCAAGCGGAACGTTAAAAGTCCAACATTTCCAATTGTGAGAGAATATCGTGAGGGCCGTTTGCCGTTATTTCATATGGATGTTTACCGACTTGAAGGGATGGGCGGCGCAGATTTAGGGTTAGATGAATATTTTAATTCTGATGGTGTGAGTGTTGTTGAATGGTCTGAATTTATTCAGGATGAATTACCAAATGATTGGTTAAAAATTACATTATTGAAAGATGATCATGATGATAATTTACGTACTATCGAATTAGAAAGTAATGGATTACAATATGATAATATGTTGGCCCATTTCAACTAAAAAAACAAGTTAGCTGATAGCCTCTAAATGGGGGTATCAGCTAACTTGTTTTTATTTAACCAATTTTTCGATTTCTGGTTTCATCTTTAAAGGATTAGTCTTAGGTGCATAACGTTTAACAACTTGTCCATCACGATTAACTAAAAATTTAGTGAAGTTCCATTTAATTGAGCTACCCAACACGCCTTGCGTTTCATCAGTCAGGTATTTAAATAGTGGTAACGCATCTTCTCCATTTACATTTTGAATGGTATGCATTGGAAAACTAACGCCATATGTCATACGACAGGTAGCTGCTGCTTGCGCATCATTATCGACTTCTTGATGGAATTGATTCGATGGAAACCCAAGTACCACTAATCCTTGGTCTTGATAATCCTCATATAATTCTTCTAATTGTTTAAATTGTGGCGCAAAACCACATTTAGTGGCTGTATTAACAATTAATAAAGGGTGATCCTTGTACTTTTCTAATGAATAAGTTTCACCATTTTCTAGTGTAACCTGATAATCATAAATTGACATTGTAATTTCCCCCAATTTGGTTTGATTACGGTCATCATATAACAGTTTAAACAGTAGCCCTATTAATGTGCTTAAATTTGATTATGCTGGCTTCACAAATGGTTTTAAAATTTCTTGTCCAAATTCGTGTTCTTGATAGAGTAAGATATTGGCACAAGCAACGGAATCATCTAAGGCATTGTGATGATTTGTTAACGTGATTCCCAATTCATCACAAACCGTATTTAATTTATGATTTGGAAATTCTGGGAATAATTTACGACTTGTTCTAACCGTATCTAACAATAAAAATTGGGGTGTCTCTAATCCATAATAACCCAATGTATTATGCAAAATACTGTTATCAAAGGGGGCATTATGTGCCACGATTAAACTATTGTTCTGGAAAAGTGGCGAAATATGTGACCATAGTTCTGGAAACTTTGGTGCAAATTCAACGTCTTCTTCGTGAATACCATGAATTTGAACATTACGCCAATTAAAAGGTGTTTCCGGTTTAATAAGTGAATAAAATTCATCAACGATTTGATTATTTCGAACAACTGTTAAAGCAATTGAACAGGCGCTATGACGCTGATTATTAGCAGTTTCAAAATCCATTGTAACAAAATTCATAATTAACTCCTTTTTAATTCGATATGACTGATAAGGTTATTAAAATACTCGGTCTAATAATGTTAATAAAGTATAACAGTTAGGTTATACAATTAAAAGTCGCTTGTTTGTGCGTTAAAATAGAAAAATAAACATTGAACGTGTTAAACTAGAAGGAATTGCTAAATGTTGAAAGGAATCGAATAAATAATGATAATTGACACTTTTGTAGAACTATTTCCATCTATTAAAATTTTAAAAAATGAACCACTTGCTAAATATACAAATACTGAAACGGGAGGGATGGCTGATCTTTTAGCTTTTCCTGATGCAGTGTCAGATGTTAAAATTTTGGTGAATACAGCCAATGAAAATGGTATTCCTTTAACTGTTTTAGGAAATTCGAGTAATCTAGTTGTGAAAGATGGCGGTATTCGTGGACTTGTAATCATTTTAACGGATATGGATAAAATTGCTGTATCTGGGACGAAAATTATAGCGCAAGCTGGTGCCTCACTTATTGAGACAACAGAAGAAGCTTACCAAGCTGGCTTGACTAATTTTGAATTTGCTGCTGGGATTCCTGGGAGTGTTGGTGGTGCCGTATTTATGAATGCTGGTGCATATGATGGTGATATCAGCCAGGTATTGAGTGAAGTTAGTGTTATTACACGTACTGGTTATGTGAAAACACTAGTTAACGAAGAAATGAACTTTGACTATCGTCATAGTCAAATTCAAGATGATAATGACATCATATTAGAAGCAACCTTTGTATTAAAAGAAGGTAATAAATATGATATCCGTGAAAAAATGGATGAGTTTAACTTTTTACGTGCATCTAAACAACCTTTAGAGTACCCATCATGTGGAAGTGTTTTTAAGCGACCTGATGGACACTATACTGGTGTACTAGTTCACGAAGCTGGGTTACAAGGCTACCAAATTGGTGGCGCACAAGTATCAAAGAAACATGCCGGGTTTATTGTTAATGTAGACGGCGCTACTGCAACAGATTATATGGATGTTATTAAGCATGTTCAAAACGTTGTGTGGGAAAAATTTAAGGTTAGATTAGAAACGGAAGTTAGAATTATCGGAGAAGACTAAAGTAGAAAGGAAGATGGTAAATGCCGCTACTTGAATCGGTTATTGTTTTAGCTGCACTTGTTTTACTATCAAATGTTATCAGTCATTATCTGGTTTCAATACCCGTTGGATTGATCCAGATAGCATTAGGCTTTGTCGTTGCCTTAATTTTTAAAGTCTCAATTGAGTTAGAAACAGATTGGTTCTTATTACTCTTTATTGCGCCACTATTATTTAATGATGGTCGAAAATTTCCAAAACGTGAATTGTGGAAATTAAGAGGTTCCATTTTTGCGAATGCCATATTATTGGTTTTCTTAACAACTGTGGTAGTTGGATTTTTCATTCATCTTTTGATTCCAAAAATGCCATTAGCAGTTGGATTCGCACTGGCAGCTATTTTGTCACCAACGGATCCAGTTGCTGTGCAATCGATTGCTGAAAAAGCAAAATTACCAAGTAATATTTTAAATTTGGTTAGTGGTGAAAGTTTAATTAATGACGCAAGTGGATTAATTGCCTTTAAATACGCGATTGCTGCTGCGGTTACTGGCTATTTTTCATTTGGACAGGCGCTTGGTGATTTTACGTATATTGCGATTGTTGGTTTTATCTCGGGAGCAGTGTTAATGTTGCTGATTTCAACAATACGAGATTTTTTAATGAGGCAAGGGATTAATGATGTTGTTTTTAATACGATATTACAAATTTTAACACCTTTCATCATTTTTCTTTTTACGGAAGAATTTTTGCATGCATCAGGTGTTATTTCGGTAGTTGTCGCTGGCGTTATCTCTAGTATGCGTAAGAATACTTTCGCGACGTACTTACCTGAAATTAAGTTAGTAACTGAAAAAACCTGGGAAATTGTGGTTTATCTCCTGAATGGATTTGTGTTTATTATTCTTGGAATTGAATTACCAATTGCGATGTCAAAGACATTAGAAGATAACAATAGTAGTACTCTTTCGGCTATTATTGATGTTTTTGTCGTCTGGCTCTTTTTAGTCGTGATTCGTGTTGTTTGGACGTATATTAATATGTTATTAATTTCTAAGAAAAATAAATCAAAAAATAAGGCAAAGCCAAGTTGGCGTATTGCGTTAATATCAGGATTTTCAGGTGTTCGTGGTGCAATTACAATGGCTGGTGTGTTAACAGTCCCAACGATAATAAAAACAGGTGCTGCTTTTCCAGAGCGTTCATTAATGTTATTTATTGCTGGTGGCGTGATTATTTTAAGTTTAGTAGCCGCAATTTTGATATTACCTCTTTTAACTAAAGAAAAAGGAATAATGAAAACCAGTAATGAGGTTCCTGATGCTACTTTAGTTGAAGATGAGGATGCTATCATAACTAGTGATAGCGGAGATACGCAGTTCAATGAAAAGCAAGCTCGTATTTATATTATGCGAGTTGCTATTAGTCGCTTGGAATCTGAACGACGAGAATCTAATCAAAAAGTTGCCTATGAATTAATTTTAGAATATCAATTTATGATTCGTCGACTTGAGTTTTCTGATCAGGATGATGAACGATTACGCCAAATTGTTGAGGAAGAAGCAGACATTAGGCGAATTGCTTTAGATGGAGAACTCGAAGCGTTAGATAAAATGAGATTAAAGCAGGCTATTAGTAATAAAAACTATTCAATTATTAGTAAGAAAATTATGAAACAAAAAGCGAAATTAGGTCAAATTAATAATCGGAAAATCTCATTTGTAACGGTTAGAAATATTAATCATGCCTTTGTTCAATTAGGTAAGGTTGTGAGACGGACACTCTATTCTGAAAAAGAATTAAAAATGGTTTATGAACGACGAAATATAGAAAAAGCTTTAGCAAAAGCAGCTATTAAAGCACTATCAACGTATGTTAAAAAATCTGATGATGGCAATCAACAATTTAAGCAGCAAGCTATGTATCATTTGATTGTTTATTATCGTAATCGTATCGAAACATTAAAACGGACCAAAAATATTAATCAAGCCGAATCTGAGGAACAAAGTTACCAACTTAGATTAAAGGCTATTGCGGCTGAACGTTCTGCGATGCAGGAATTGATGGAACGAGGCTATATTACATGGTCATTAGCGTCAAGTTTACGTGAATATATTAATTATTCTGAAAATGTTATTATGCTTTCTGAAGAGGACTAAAAAATAGGTGTAACTCGCAATTTATATGCGAGTTACACCTATTTTATTGTTTTTCTATAGACTTCTAAGCAAATGATAATAACTAGTTGGACTATTGTTAGTAAAACGACAAAAGCTAACATTTTAATTGTCCACATATCGGCAATCAATTTTAATGTTAATTTTGGTGATGTTAGTAGGTAAACAGTGTGTAATCTTAAAAAACGACCAATATAGACACCGACAGATGACAAAATAGTTAGGCCAAATATAACGACATAACGAAAATAATAAGGTGTTAAGTGTAGTCGTTCTTTAATTTGGTCGGCAATTTGAGAAAATCCAACGAGTGCAAGTAACGTACATGATAAGGTACTTACCAACAAATAAGTATAGTTTAGCCACATATGAATATCTAATTTAATTAATCCTGTCATTATGTCATAGGGATGCAGTAAGCTTAAATGAAAAATATCAGTTAATAGGTAAGGCGCGTTCGGATAAAAGAATAGCCAAGCTGCTGTTAACAGCCAAAAATAAGTATTTGATAATTTATCTTTGATGTGAAAAGCTAATTCAATTGGCAGATAACCTAAAAATGTATTTAAGAGTAAAAAATTAAAAGGTGATTGTTGGTTGTAAACGAATAAGTAAATAATAATTAAGTAACATATAAAAAATAATCTGATACCGTGCTTTACATTTGTATTTATCATAATGGTCATCCTTTTCTATAGTAACTTCAGTGTAGCAAAAAATGAGATGAAATCAAATTAATAATCCGGTAGATAATAGAAAATATGGCGGGATGAGGAAACAAATCTAACAACGTGGTATAATAAAACGGTTAATAAAATAGAGGAGGCCGAGTGATGTCCATTAACTGGGGTGGTCTTGTAACGTGGGGGCATATGGTCAATATACTAGATATTATCGTTGTCTGGTTTGTTGTTTATGAACTCATGGTACTTTTACGAGGAACAAAAGCGGTTCAACTTTTTAGAGGAATCATAATTATTGTTGTGATTAAGCTAATTAGTGTGGTCGTTGGGCTACAAACTGTATCTTGGATTATGGATCAAGTTATCAATTGGGGTGTTATCGCCATGGTTGTTATTTTCCAACCGGAAATAAGACGTGGATTGGAACATCTTGGTCGTGGATCATTTTTTTCAAGAGGTAAACAGAAAAACAAAGACGAAGAACATATGATTGCTGGACTAGACTCAGCTATTCAATATATGTCAAAACGTCGAATTGGGGCATTAATTACTATCCAAATGAACACTGGATTGGAAGATTATATTGAAACCGGAATTGCATTAGATGCTGAAATTACGGGTGCATTATTAATCAATATTTTCATTCCCAATACACCATTGCATGATGGCGCGGTAATTATTAAAGATAATAAAATAGCTGTTGCGGCGGCTTACTTACCATTATCTGAAAGTAACTTAATTCCAAAAGAATTAGGAACTCGGCATCGTGCTGCAGTAGGTATCAGTGAAGTAACCGACGCAATTACGATTGTTGTGTCAGAAGAAACAGGTTCAGTGACAATTACGCGAAATAACGAACTTATTCGTGATTTATCACAAGAAGATTACCTTAAATTATTGAATACTGAATTAATTAAAGATGATGAACCTAAAAAGAACAACCCTTTCTGGGAATTTTTTGAACATTTCGGGCGTAAGGGGGATAAAAAATGAATCTAAATAAATTTTTTAATAGTCGCTCATTTTTTATTGGAACCTCTTTAATTTTAGCAATTTTATTATTTGTTTATGTTAATTATGATCAGTTAGCAAATACAAATAATTTTTCCGATTCAAAAACAACGAGTCTAGTTGCAAATGAATCAAAAACGATTGAGGCTGGCCTACAAATTACGGCCGATAGTGATAAATACTTTATTACTGGATATCCTAAAAATGTAAAATTAACATTGGACGGTCCTGGCGCTTTAATTACAACAACTGTGAATACACAAAACTTTAGAGTGTTTGCTGATTTAAAGGGTTTAAATCCTGGAAAACATGTTGTTAAGTTACAAGCAGAAGGATTAAACAAAGAAATTAGTTATAAAATTAGTCCCGCTACAATTTCTGTTAATATACAAAAACGTAAGACAACGACATTCCCTATTCAGGTGAAATTTAATGAACGTCGTTTAGCGCAAGGGTATAAGAGTGGGACGCCTGTTTTAGATAATAATACGATTTCTGCATCCGGTGCGGAAGGCGATGTGAATGCTATTTCAGAAGTGGTTGCACAAGTAAATGTCAGCAGCAATCAGATCAAGTCAACAATTTCACAAGAAGTCTTACTTGAGGCCTTAGATGTAAATGGTAAAACTTTAAATGTCGTCATGACCCCATCAACAGTCGGTGTTACAATACCGGTTGAGAGTACTAAAACCACTAAAAAATTACCTTTGAATTTTGTTTCAAGTGGAACTGGCGTATCTGGGAAGACGTATAAGTTTTCAAGTGATACAAAACAAGTAACGGTAACGGGTACAGAATCAACCTTAAGCAAATTAAGTAAACTTGATGTTGTGGTACCAATTAATAAGATTAGTGATTCCGTTACGAAAACAATTAGTATCGATTTGGATAAGAATAATTTAATTTCATCAAATCCAGAATCTGTTAAAGTAAAAATTAGTGCTTCTGGTGGAACCGCAGCATCAAAAACTGAAAGTAGTGAAACAACAACTGATCAGACATCGACGAGCTCTGAAACCAGTTCAGAAAGTAGTGAAAGTGCTACTTCGTCTTCATCGACAAGTTCTGATAGTTCAAGTAGTTCAAGTGAATCAACGAACGCATTAAATTAATTAATTAGTGAGGAGAAAATAATGAAATATTTTGGTACAGATGGTGTTAGAGGAATTGCAAATAAAGAACTAAGTCCTGAGTTAGCATTTAGATTGGGACGTTTAGGTGGGTATGTTCTATCAGAGCATGCACAACTTGAAAATAACGATAGACCACAAGTGCTTGTTGCGCGTGATACACGAATCTCTGGTCAAATGCTTGAACAAGCTTTGATTTCAGGGTTATTATCAGTTGGGATTGAAGTACTCTCATTAGGCGTTATTTCAACACCTGGTGTAGCGTACCTTGTACGTGCCCAAAATGCAGTTGCTGGAATTATGATTTCAGCTTCACATAATCCCGTTCAAGATAACGGCATTAAATTTTTTGGTGCGGATGGTTATAAACTATCTGATGAACAAGAAGAAGAAATTGAAGTTTTATTAGAAAAAGATTCTGATGATTTGCCAAGACCAGAAGGTGAAGGCCTTGGAGTATTAGCAGATTATCCAGAAGGTGTACTGAAATATACACAATTTTTGGAACAAACAATTCCTGATGATTTAGAAGGAATTCATGTTGGAATTGATTCAGCTAATGGCGCAACAAGTGGACTTGTTTCACGTTTGTTTGCTGATTTAAATGCTGAATTTGAAACAATGGCAACTTCGCCTGATGGATTAAATATTAATGATGGCGTTGGTTCAACACATCCAGAAGGATTAGCTAAATTTGTAGTTGAAAATAAGCTTGAAGCCGGGATTGCTTTTGATGGCGATGGTGATAGATGTATTGCTGTTGATGAATTAGGTAATATTATTGATGGCGATAAAATTATGTACATTTGTGGATTATACATGAATGAACGTGGTCGCTTGAAAAAAGAAACAGTTGTGACAACTGTTATGAGTAATATTGGACTATACAAAGCACTTGAAGCAGCTGATTTAACATCAGTTAAAACACAAGTTGGTGATCGTTATGTTGTTGAAAAAATGCGTGCTGACGGTTACAACATTGGTGGCGAACAATCTGGACATATTGTATTCTTAGATTACAATACAACTGGTGATGGGATGCTAACTGCTATTCAATTGCTAAATGTTATGAAGAAAACAGGCAAGAAGTTATCTGAATTAGCTGCAGCTGTTCAGACTTATCCACAAGAACTTGTGAATGTTAGAGTGACAGATAAGCAAGCTGCATTAGATAATCAAAAAATTAAAGATAGTATTGCAGAAGTTGAAGCAGAAATGGCCGGCGATGGCCGAGTTCTTGTGAGACCTAGTGGAACTGAAAATTTATTACGTGTTATGGCCGAAGCACCAACAGAAAAAGAAGTTAAAGCTTATGTTGATCGAATTGTGCAAACAGTTCAAACTGAAATGGGCGTTTAGAAATTAAGCGAAAGAGTCATTTGAATGAAAATTCAAATGACTCTTTTTTTATTTTAAAGTTGATTTAAAATATAGACCAATATATTAATTCTTGACAAAAAAATATCAGAAAGGTATATTAATAGATATTGATAAGGGTTACTTGTTTTTTAAACATCTATACCAATTTTAAAATAATAATAAAAAATACATTTAAAAAAAGGATGACATAAACTATGTGTGGAATTGTTGGCGTAACAGGAAAAACGAATACTGTTGAAATTTTAATTAATGGTTTGGAAAAATTAGAATACCGTGGTTATGATTCAGCCGGTATTTTTGTTGATAACAAAACGGGTGAAGATTACCTTGTTAAAGAGGCTGGACGTATTTCGAATTTGAAGTCGGCCATTGATGATAAGGTTCATGGAACTGCTGGAATTGGACATACGCGTTGGGCAACACATGGCGTACCAAGTAAATTTAATGCCCATCCTCATGTTTCTGAAGATGGCCGCTTTTACCTTGTACATAATGGCGTTATCACTAATTTTTCTGAGTTAAAAGAACAATATTTAAAAGACGTAAATTTTGTTAGTGAAACAGATACTGAGGTTGTTGTTCAATTAATTGGATATTTTGCAAATAAAGAAAATTTAACTGCTAAACAAGCATTCAAAAAAGTTTTATCATTACTTGAAGGTTCTTCATATGCTTTCTTGATGATGGATCGTGAAGAACCAGAAACATTGTTTGTGGCTAAGAATAAGAGTCCTTTATTAATTGGTGTTGGGGATGGCTTTAATGTTGTCTGCAGTGATGCCATGGCAATGTTGAAAGAAACACATGACTTCATTGAACTCATGGATGGTGAAATGGTTATTGTTAAACCTGACTCTATTGAAATTGAAAATAAAGCTGGTGAAGCCGTATCACGTGATTCATATCATGTTGAAATGGATGATAGCGATTCAGAAAAAGGCGCATATCCATTCTACATGCTAAAAGAAATCGATGAACAACCAGCTGTTATGCGACGTTTATTGAGTGAGTATGTTGAAAATGAAGAAACTGTTAAAATTGATGATAGTATTTTAAACGCAATGAAAGCTGCTGATCGCATCTATATTGTTGCTGCAGGGACAAGTTACCATGCCGGATTAGTTGGAAAAGAATTATTTGAAGGTTTAGCTAATGTACCAACAGAAGTACATGTTGCTTCAGAATTTGGTTATCATATGCCATTACTTTCAGAAAAACCATTCTTTATTTTCTTATCACAAAGTGGTGAAACAGCTGATAGCCGTCAGGTTCTTGTAAAAGTTAACGAAATGATGTACCCAAGTTTAACAATTACAAATTCAGCAAATTCTACACTTTCTCGTGAGGCAACATATACGTTATTATTACATGCTGGTCCTGAAATAGCAGTTGCCTCAACTAAGGCATATACAGCTCAAATTGCCGTTGAAGCACTTTTAGCAAAAGCGTTAGGAACAGTTACAAAACAAACAAAAGCTCTTAATTTTGATGTTTATCATGAATTAACAATGGTTGCAAATGCTATGCAAGCTATGGTTGATGATAAAGACTCAATTAATGACTTAGCGAAAGAATTCTTAAGTGAAACGCGTAACGCTTTCTATATTGGTCGTGGTATTGATTACGATGTTTCAATTGAAGCTGCACTTAAATTAAAAGAAGTCTCTTATGTTCAAACGGAAGGTTTTGCATCTGGTGAATTAAAACATGGAACTATTGCCTTGATTGAAGAAGGCACACCAGTTGTAGCTATTATTACTGATAAACCGACTGCAAGTCATACACGAGGCAATGTTCAAGAAGTCTTGGCTCGTGGAGCAAATACAATTATCATCTCAACAGAGACATTAGCAAACGAGGGTGATCAAATTGTATTACCAGATGTTTCTGACTTATTAACACCGTTAGTAAGTATTGTGCCTGCACAATTATTGGCTTACTATACAAGCCTAAACCGTGGCTATGATGTTGATAAACCTCGTAATTTAGCTAAGAGTGTTACTGTCGAATAAGATAGATTGAAGAAATGATATTACCTGTTTAAGGGTAGTATCATTTTTTTGTTTATTATTTGGTATAGACCTATTGCTTTTTTTAAAATGATATTGTATTATTGGACTATACCAATTAGAGGAATAAATAATTGAAAAGAGGACAATCAAATGAAATTAATTATTGTTAAAGACCAAAACGAGGGTGGCCAAAAAGGCTACGAAATTTTTAAAGCTGCTAAAGAAGCAAATGCTAAAGTCTTTGGACTTGCTACAGGAAGCACACCATTAACAACCTATGCCGCAATTACAGCCAGTGACTTAGATTTTACGGATTCAACATCAGTTAACTTAGATGAATATGTTGGTTTAGGTGAAAAAGATTCACAAAGTTACCGTTACTTTATGAATGAAAATTTATTTAGTAAAAAACCATTTAAGACATCTTACTTACCTAATGGTCTTGAAAGTGATTCAGAAAAAGAAACAAAACGTTATGACAAAATTATTGAAGATAATCCAATTGATTTACAAATTTTGGGTATTGGTAAAAATGGTCATATTGGATTCAATGAACCTGGAACAGCTGAAGATAGCTTGACACATAAAGTTCATTTAACGGAGTCAACGATCAAATCAAATGCACGTTTCTTTGATAACGAAAATGATGTTCCTGAATATGCTTATTCAATGGGTATTGGATCAATCATGAAGTCGCACAAGATTTTACTTGAAGCTTTTGGTGAAAGTAAGGCAGAAGCTATTAAGGGAATGATTGAAGGCCCTATAACAGAAGACCTACCTGCAAGTTTCTTACAAAATCATGATGATGTAGTTGTCATTGTTGATGAAGCAGCTGCAAGTTTATTAAAAAATAAATAAAATTATCATCCATATGTAGAACTAATTCATTTAAAGCGTTAAAATAAATGGATTGGTTCTATTTGTGTTTTGTGCTTGCTTGACGGCTGATAGTAAGTCTAGTAACATGATGACAATTGTAAGAAAATACGTTTTTAGGAAGTTGAAAAAATGGTCGATTATAAAATTAGAGTAAAAAATGTCACAAAAGAATATGACTTATTTAAAACAAAATCTGAACATATCAAATCATTCTTTTCTTTTAAAAGTACGACGGTACCTCATTTTTGGTCTCTTAAAGGAATCTCGATGGATGTTATGAGTGGAGAAACACTTGGTTTAATTGGCGTTAACGGCTCAGGTAAATCAACGTTATCCAATATTATTTCGGGGATTATTCCACAAACAACCGGTATTGTAGATGTTCGCGGAGAAACTTCTATTATTGCTATCGGCGCTGGATTGAGAGGCCAACTAACCGGATTAGAAAATATTCGATTAAAAGGTTTAATGCAGGGTCTAACTAACCAACAAATTGATGATATTTTAGATGAAATTATTAATTTTGCTGATTTAGGTGATTTTGTTTATCAACCCGTTAAAAGCTATTCTAGTGGGATGAAATCTCGTTTAGGCTTTGCTATTGCCGTGCATATTGATCCTGATATTTTGATTATTGATGAGGCATTGTCAGTTGGCGATGATACTTTTTATCAAAAATGTGTTGATAAAATTAACGAATTTAAAGAACAAGGAAAAACAATTATTTTTGTTAGTCATTCATTAAAACAAATTGAAATGCTATGCGATCGTGTCGCATGGATCCAATATGGTGATTTAAAACAAGTTGGTCCTACTAAAGAAGTTGTCACTAAATATAAAGCTTATATTGATTGGTTTAAAAAATTATCAAAAAAAGAAAAAACAGCGTACCAAAAGAAACAAAAAGAGGCTCAAAAAGCGTTTAGTATCGATGACTATCTTATTAACCAAGTAGACAAAGAAAGTGCTGATGAAGCAAATTTAGGCGTTTCAAAGCAAGTTATTACCGAAAAGGTAAAAAAGGATTTCTATGGCTCTGTTTTAAATGAAAAAATGTCTAAACCAAGTAAGGTGCTAACAGCTGTGATTTTAGTCGCTGTGGTATTCTTTAGTTTAGTAAATATATCAGGGCATTCAATAAGTCATATTATTGAGAACCCAACAAGTATTGTTCATCCAGATAATACGAAATAATAGGAAAGTGTTGGCGTAGATCATTCGACAGCACTTTTTTAATACAAACTATTGACAACGCTTACATTTGATGTTATCTTAAGTTTGTAAGGTATATGAATTACCTTTATCAATTCTCTTTCTCTCTTATGCTAGCCACTATTGCGATGTAGTGGCTTTTTTTGTGCTTGTTGTACTTATTGTCAAATGTGTTTATACTTAATTAAGAGAATAGATGTAGAAAGTTGGGTTCAATATGAAAAGTCATGAAGTTTTATCATTAATTGAAGAAATTACTAGAAAAGATGGTTCTAAATATTTTGAATTATCGAACATGGTACAAAATGGGAGAGCAGAACTTGCAGTTCAAAGAGATTTATTGAAAGAAGTCCGTATTCTACAGTTAAATATTCCCAGATCATCACACGTTATTAATTATGAAAAATATATTAATCAAAATTTTGAAATGCCACTAGAAGCATTTACTGAATATCAAGAGTGGCATAAAACAGAAGAAGCTCAAAATGATTTGAATGCGATATTAAAAGACAATCATATTGAGTAAATATTACCAAAAATATCTTTACAAAATAGGTTAACCTATGGTATAAAATAGTATAGACAGAAATGAATTATAAAGATTGCTCAGTAGTTCAGCGGTAGAACGCTTGACTGTTAATCAAGATGTCGTAGGTTCGATCCCTACCTGAGCAGTATTCATAGAGGATGATCGACTTACTGCCGGTTATCTTTTTTTATTTATGAACTTAATTTTTTGAGTCCATTATAAGAAATTAATGATTAACTTGAATTATTTCTGAATACAGTTTAAAATTAAGAGATTGTAAGAAAGGGGGATTGCGAAATGTCATCAAACAACCATACAGGTGTCGGTAACGATCGTCGTCCAGTTAATACTCCAAACAAAAAGAACCGTCGTCGTAAACAACAAGAACTTGCTACTTTCTTAAAAGAAAGCAAAGCTAACGACGCAGCAGTTGCAGCAAAAAAAGCATAATTTAGTTAAATAAATGATGGCCACCGTTGATTAGAACGGTGGTTTTTTTGCATACTTTAGAATGAGTATTTTTTATTTAAATATATTTTTAGTGCCTTTTAGCTTACAATAAAAGAATCAATAAACTGACTAATGGAGTGATTTAAATTGGCTAAGAATTTTTATGCAGTATATAAAGGACGTAAAACGGGTATTTTCACAAAATGGCCTGATGTGGCAAAGTTGGTTAATGGATACGATGGGGCACGATACAAAGGATTTGAAACGCGAGATGAAGCCCAAAATTGGATGGATGATGGGGCACCTAGACCAACAGCGACAGGTAGTAAAAAAAGTGCGACAGCAGTTCATCAATCCGTAACTTTAACTTCAGATTCAATTCAAGTCTGGACTGATGGTGGTTCGAGAAATCATGGTAATAAATTAGGCGGTCACGTCCTAGCAGAAGATACTGCGGCATGGGCTTTTTATATTAAAACACCGGGTGAGACCTTTTCTGGTACAGATGGTGAAAAAGGTAAAACTAATAATCATATGGAAATTATGGCATTTCTTCAAGCTATGAAAAAATTAATTGATTTAGGATTACGAGAAGAACACGTCGTATTTATATTAGATTCGAAGTATGTCTTGAATGCAATTCAAAAAAATTGGTTAGTAGGTTGGCAACGTCGAAATTGGAAAAAAGCGGATGGTCAAACAGTACTTAATGTCGAACTTTGGCAACAAGTTGCTGAATTAATACCAGCTTTCACTAATGTTGATTTTGAATGGACAAAGGGTCATGCAGATAATGAAGGTAATAATAAAGTTGATGAATTATTAAATGAAACAATGGATAAAATGTAAGATAGGTGAAGTGGATTTCTACTAATGTAGAGAGCCACTTTTTTTATTTAAATGAATTCAAATTAAGATGAATAAAAAAGATTAGGCAGTAAATTAAAACGTTTACTGAAAGCGGTTGCTAAAATTCTAACGTGGTGTTATTATATTCATGAAGATAGATATAGGGGGATGATTGACAATGGAAGCTGAAGAATTAGAACCAGGGCAATCCGAAGCGCTACAGGAATTTATTTCCAATCTAGATATTTTGAACGCTTTGGCAGATGAAAAAAGACAACGATTAATTATTTTGCTAGGTTCTAAGTCACGGCAAGAGTTAACGGTTTCTGAGCTGGTTGACCGCATGGCGTTATCACAACCGGCAGTTTCACATCATTTGAAAGTTTTAAAAAATGTGGGACTTATTGATTATAAACAAACAGGATTAAAACGTTTTTACTTTTTAACACCTGAAAAAACATTAAACCGTTTGGAACATTTAATTAAAATGATTCGTGAAGGCGAAAAATCGAAGGAGGAATAGATTATGACTCAAAAAGCATATATGATTGGTACAGGTGTTGGTAACTTAGCAGCAGGTATCTATTTAATTCGTGATGGTGGCTGGCATGGTGACCAAATTACGATGTTTGGTTTAGAAAAACATGGTGCTAATGATGGCGCTGCAGTTAAAGATTATGTGACTGAATATGGTAACCAAGGTTTGAGTAATCAAAAAGGATTCCTAGCTAAAGGTGGTCGTATGTTGAATGAAGAAACATATGAAAACTTATGGGATGTTCTTCGAGAAGTGCCATCATTGGATAATCCTGGAAAGACAGTTACAGATGAAATTTTAGATTTTGATCATGCACATCCAACGCATGATATTGCACGCTTAATTGATAAAATGGATGGTATTAGAAATAAAGGCGGTAAGAATGATTATCGTCATATGCAATTTAATACACGAGATCGCGTTTTACTAACAAAATTAATGACGATGCCTGAATCAAAGGAATCAGAGATTAATGATATCAGTATTGAAAAATGGTTTGAAAATAGTCCACACATGTTTACAACTAATTTCTGGTATATGTGGCAAACAACTTTTGCCTTCAAAAAGGAAAGTTCAGCAATGGAATTACGTCGTTATATGAACCGAATGATTCTTGAATTCAGTCGTATTAACACATTGGAAGGTGTTACAAGAACACCATATAACCAATATGAAAGTATTATTTTACCAATGCGTAAATATCTTACAGACCGTGGTGTAACCTTTGTGGATAACCGTAAGATAACTGAATTTAAATTTAAAGATACAGCTTTACGTGACGATATTGTTGTCACTGGTCTTGAATATGAAGAAGTCGATAATGATAATAAAGTCGGCGAAATCATTATTAATGATGGCGATTTAGTATTTGATACGAATGGTTCAATTACAGATAGTTCATCAATGGGCGATATTGATACACCGATTGTGGAAAATATGGACTATGCACCTAGTGCTAAATTATGGAAACAAGCTACTGAACATTTCTATAACTTAGGTAAACCAGATAAATTCTTTAATGATCGTCAACAAAGTGAATGGATGAGTTTTACAGTCACAACTGATAATCATTTAGCAGTAAATGAAATTGCACGGATTACACAACAAGAACCTGGTAATGCATTGAATACCTGGGTTGATAGTAATAATTTATTATCAATCGTGGTTCATCATCAACCTCATTTCCATGCTCAAAAAGAAAATGAGACTGTATTCTGGGGTTACTGTTTATATCCTCGTCGCAAGGGTGATTTTGTTCAAAAACCATTTATCGAGATGACTGGTCGCGAAATGTTAGAAGAATTATTAGGCCATTTGGCTCAAACAGATACAGCTACGAATAATATTAGCCAACGTACAGATGAAATTATGGATAGTGTTGTTAATGTTATACCTGTTTATATGCCATATGCGAGTGCCTTATTTAACCGTCGCGCAATTGGTGATCGTCCTGACGTTGTACCTGAACATTCAAAGAATTTGGCCTTTATTAGTCAATTTGCAGAAATGCCATTTGATATGGTCTTTACAGAACAGTATTCGTTCCGTTGTGCACAAATTGCTGTGTATAAGTTCTTAGGAATTTCAGATACGCAATTAACACCATTACATCATTATGAAAAAATGCCAAAAGTTTTGGCAAAAGCAACGAAAACAATGTTTAGATAAGTTGAAATAACGATTTATAAGAATTTTTATAAATCGTTATTTTTTTGATGTATAATTAAGATTCATTCTAATTCGGAGAAGGTGTCTTAATGATCAAAATAAATACAGTAGCTGATCAGATACAATTATCAGGTATTCGTCGATTTGATGAATGGGTCTCCAAAATAGACGGTATCGATAAGTTAACGTTAGGTGAACCTAATTTCATCACACCTCAACATATTATGGACGCTACAAAAACAGCGCTTGATAACGGACAAACACATTATGAAGCCTCAGCTGGTAATCCAGAATTACGACAGGCAACTGCTGATTATTATAATGAAAAGTTTGAATTGGCTTATGACGCAAAGAATGTTTTAGTGACCGTTGGGGCAACTGAGGCAATTGCTACAGCATTAAAGACGGTAACAACACCAGGAGATTACATTTTAGTACCAGTTCCTTGTTATCCAGCTTACTTGCCATTAATGCAGTTACAAGGCGTTAAACCTATTTTTATGGATACACGTACGACGAACTTTAGGGTAACGGCAGAGCTTATTGAAAAGACATTGCAGGAAAATAAGAATAAAGCTATCGTTGGATTTATATTTAATTATCCAACTAACCCTACCGGTGTTTCTTATGGTAAAATTGAGTTATCTTCTATTAAAGATGTTTTGAAAAAACATGACATTTGGGTGATGAGCGATGAAATTTACTGCGAGTTAACCTATGAACAACCGCATATTTCCATGGCTAATTTGTATCCTGAAGGGACAATTTTAATAATGGGATTGTCTAAATCACATGCAATGACCGGTTGGCGGATTGGGTTTGTATTAGCTGAAGAACGATTAATTAATGCTATGAAAAAGGTCCACCAATATCACGTAACGACCGCGGCAACTTTATCACAAGTAGCTGCACTTGAAGCTGTTAAAAATGGGAAGCAAGATAGTGTACCAATGAGAGATGCTTATCATATTCGTCGTGATAGATTGGTAACAGCCTTAGAAAAATTAGGTTATAATTTAATTAAACCAGATGGCGCCTTTTATTTATTCGTTGAAATACCTAAAAAACTAAAATTAACGTCAGTTGAATTTTGTCAGCAACTTGCTCTGAAAGAAAAGGTAGCTGTTGTTCCAGGTAGTGCATTCACAGAATTTGGTGAGGGCTACTTTAGAATAAGTTTTGCTGCAAGTGATGAACAGTTAGCAAAACTCATCATCGCCTTGGAAAATAGTAAGCATTAAATTCAATTTATTAATCTAATTATGGTACGTTTGTATGAGTAAAAGGAGTGATTAAAATGGATGGAAATGTTGACTGGACAATTGCTGAGCTTAAAAAAATTGAAACAGAAGAAAACCAATTATTGATTGAAGCTACAATTGCGCTATTAAAAGATCAGTCAGTTGAAATTGAGAGCTTGCATGGCTCAATGGAAGGGCAGCTTTGGAGCCCAAGTAACTGGCGTAAGTAAAATCATCAATAATGGCAACAAAACAAGTGAGGAGTGACGATATGAATAATAGATTAGAAAAGTTGGACTTTGACATAACACCGGTAACTTTTAAACGCGTTTTAGTTGCCATAGATGAGGATGATTCTGAATCATCAATTTTAGCTTTTAATTATGCGGTAGCGTTAGCTAAGTTACAACAAATTCCTTTAGGGATTGTTTCAATATTAGAGACAGGTGATATGAATATTTTTGATTCTATGTCACCAGTTGTTATCAAAGAAAATAAAAAATTACTTGAAGAAAGTATCGAACGCTATGTAGATAAGGCGCATGATTTTGGCGTTAAAAATGTACAAGCAATTGTTTCTGCTGGTAGACCAGGTTCTGAAATTGTTGAGAAGGTTATTCCAGATTTTAAACCGGATATTCTAATTTGCGGTTCAAAAACGAATACGCCAAGTAATTCAAAGAAATTATTTATTGGCTCTCAAGCTAGTTATATGGCTCAAAATGCACAATGTTCCGTTAGTGTCATCAGATAATATTTTAAAAATATGAATGTTAAAAGAGCGAAAAACTCATTTTACAGTTTTTTGCTCTTTTTTAATAAAAAAATAACATAATTGTTCGTATATATGATAAGATTAACCATAGTAAATTAAAATATAGTGAGGATGGTTAAATTGAAATATTATAAAGCGTACCGAATTAGTCTTGGGTGGCAAATTTTAATTGGATTAATTTTAGGAATTATTATTGGTGCTATTGGGTATCAAAATAAACTCATTATTAACTCACTTCAACCGCTGGGAACCATCTTTATTAATATGATCAAAATGATTGTCTTACCGATTGTTGTTTCATGTCTAGTGGTCGGAATCGCCAATATGGGAGATATCCACAAATTAGGTAGAATCGGTGGAAAAACATTAATTTACTTTGAAATTATGACAACAATTGCGATTGCATTAGGATTAATTGTTGGTAACTTAACTAAACCCGGACAATTTATAGATATTACAGCTTTAAATAAAGTCGATATTAGTCAATATGTTACAACTGAAAACTCAACCTCTACTGGGTTGAGTACGATTTTAATGCATATTGTGCCAACTAATATTTTTGAGGCACTTGTTAAAGGTGATATGCTGCCTATTATCTTCTTTTCCGTTTTATTTGGACTCGGGACAGCAACGCTAGGTGAGAAGGGAAAACCGATTATTGATTTCTTCTCAGCTGTATCTGAAGTTATGTTCAAAGTGACAAACTGGGTAATGAAATTGGCACCTATCGGTGTTTTTGCATTAATTGGTGTCACAATAGCACAATTAGGCGTTTCTGCTTTAAAACCATTAGGGTTCTTTATTATTGTGACCTATATAACGATGATATTTTTTGTTATTGTAGTAATGGGTCTTGTTGCTAAATTATTTAAAATTAATTTAATCGTCTTGTTAAAGGTAATCAAGGATGAAATGATTCTTGCTTTTTCAACGGCTAGTTCTGAAGCAGCACTGCCTAAAATTATGGAAAAAATGGAAAATTTTGGTGTTAAAAAGGGAATTGTTTCTTTTGTTGTTCCAACAGGATATACATTTAATCTAGATGGATCAGCAATTTATCAGTCAATAGCTGCTCTGTTTTTGGCACAGGCATACCATATTAATTTATCAATTGGACAACAAGTTACATTATTGATTGTGTTAATGATTACGTCTAAAGGGATGGCTGGAGTACCTGGTGCATCATTTGTCGTCCTATTAGCGACAATCTCAACTATTGGTGTTCCTGCTTCGGGGTTGGCTTTTATCGCTGGAGTTGATAGAATCATAGATATGGGTCGTACAACCGTCAATGTTGTTGGTAATTCATTAGCAGCTGTTATTATCGCACAATCAGAAAATGAATTTGATCGTGAAAAGAATCAAAAGTATTTAGAAAAATTGAACATTAAGTAACCTTAAAAAGGGGGCTTTCGGAAAAAAATGACGAAAGAAATTAAATTAAAATGGTTGTTAATAGGTTCAGTGATTAGTAGCGCAGGTTCAAGTTTCGTCTGGCCGTTAACAACAATTTACATGCATAACTATTTAGGTAAAAGTTTAACATTTTCTGGAATTGTACTATTAATAAACTCAGTTGCGACTATTATTGGTAATTATGCTGGTGGTTATTTATTTGATAAATGGCGGCCTTATTATGCGACATTGGTAGGAATCGTAATTGCATGGTTGGCCGTATTAGGCTTAGTTTTCATGCATGGCTGGCCAGCATACCCAATTTTGCTAGTTATTTTGGGTCTTGGTAACGGGATTGTGGCAACAATTTTAAATTCATTTGCGGCCACAATTAGAAGAAAAGATAGTCGATATGTTTTTAATCTCTTTTATTTAGCTTTAAATTTAGGGATTGTTATTGGGACATTATTAGTTGGATACGTGATTGAAGTTAGTGTCACAATGGTCTTTGTATCAGCATTAATTTTATATTCAATATTTTTGATTACTGCTATTTTAGCGTATAGAGTTGATCCAATACGAAAAAAAGTGAAACCAACAAAATCAGAACAATCAGCTGGTGTTAATCCCAAAGTTTGGATTATCGGCGCAATGTGGTTAACATTCCTGGTTATTTGGTTGAGTTACGAGCAATGGCAAAGTAATTTATCAATTTATATGGATAAGTTAGATATTCCATTGAGTCAATATAGTTTATTATGGACGATTAATGCAGGACTCATTGTTTTTGGACAACCACTAGTGACGCTTGTAACGAGAACAATTGCTAAGTCATTATTTAGACAAATTATTATGGGTGTTGGCTTATTTGCGTTATCATTTACAACACTTATTTTTGCGAAAGACTTTTCTCATTTTGTCTTTTCAATGGTCTTGTTGACGTTAGGTGAAATGGTCGCATTCCCAGCCATTCCGGCATGGATTAATGAACTGGCCGAGCCAGGTCAAGAAGGTAAGGCACAAGGAACGATTAATATTGCCGCATCTATTGGTAAAGCGTTAGGACCATTAGTTGGTGGAATCGTAATTGAACGATTGTCATACAACGGTTTGTTCGTTGGTTCGACATTATTAATCTTACTTGCCTTGGCAGTTGTTGTTATTGCAACTAAGAAAGCGAATATAAAATCGTAAAAAAATACCACAACTTTTATAAGGTTGTGGTATTTTTTATTCTAAATCATTAAAATAGGCTAATAAATCAGTCGTAGATAGGTTGGCACGTTTTTCACCTGATAAATCAGATTGAATCTGACCATCATTTAAGACAATTGTTCGATTACCATATGATAATGCGTCCTCTAAGTGATGCGTAATCATTAGACAAGATAATTGTTCTTGTTCAACAATTTCGGCGGTTAATTTTAATAATTCTTGGCTTGTTTTGGGGTCGAGGGCGGCCGTATGTTCATCTAGTAGCAGTAAGTCAGGTTGAATCAAAGTTGCCATTAAAAAACTTAATGTTTGACGTTGACCACCAGACAAGTTTCCAGCAGGTGTATTTAAATGTTCTGATAAACCATTTGGCATCTTTGCGGTTAATTCACGAAATTGCGTCATTTTTTGTTTTAAATGACGAGGTTTAAACCGACGGCGACTGCCTCGATTTAAGGCTAATAATAGATTTTCAGCGACTGTCATTCTAGGTGCTGTGCCCATTTTAGGATCTTGAAAAACACGACTAATATAATTTGTCCGTTTAATATCATTTTCATTCGTAATATTTTTATTGCGTAACATAATTTTGCCACTCGTTGGTTTAATATTACCAGCAATTGTATTGAAAAGGGTCGATTTACCAGCGCCATTAGTACCAATTACAGTTATAAAATCGCCTTTATTGATGGTGAGGTTTAAATTTTTTAAGATTTGTTGCTCCTCAGAAGTACCGGTATTAACGGTAGTGACGATATTGGAAAGTGAAAAAATGGGTTCAGTCATTTTGAATGGCCTCCTTCAAACAAAGTATTTAGTCTTAGCGCTTTTCGGAGAGTTGGTAACATTAAACAGAATGCTAAAATAATAGCAGAAATTAATTTTAAATCGTTTGCGTTAAAGCCTAATGTTAATACAATTAAAATAACAAATCGGTAGAAAATACTACCAATGACAACGGCAACCAAACGTGCTGTTAATGATAAGTTACCAAAAACAACTTCACCGATAATAATTGCAGCAAGCCCAATGACAATCGTTCCGATACCCATACTGATATCAGCATAGCCATTATTTTGCGCGATTAGCCCACCGGCAAGTCCGATGAAGCCATTTGAAACCATTAGTCCTAAAATCTTCATACGATCGGTTTGGATACCAAGTGAGCGGGCCATTTTTTCATTATCACCGGTTGCGATGAACGCTTGGCCTAATTCGGTATTTAAAAAGAAAGCGAGTAAGCCAATACTAATGATAACCAGAATGAGCCCTAATACAACGGAATCAAAAGATGCAGGAAGATTAGTTAGAAAGTGAGCAGAAAAAATTGTATTTTGTCCAAGTAAACTGATATTTGCTTTTGTTAAAATTCGTAGGTTAATTGAATATAAACTTGTCATGACAAGGATTCCAGCTAATAAAATCGGAATTTTACCTTTTGTATAAAGTAACCCGGTGGCTAGACCAGCTAGTGTCCCTGCTAGAAATGCAAAGAATGTGGCCAGAAGCGGGTTAACTCCGTGGATTAGACAAATCACAGTTACGCTGGCGCCCATTGGAAAAGTACCTTCGACAGTCATATCAGGAAAGTCTAAAATTCTAAATGAAAGATAAAGACCAAGACCTAAAACCCCCCATAGGAGTCCTTGTCCGATAGCAGATACAATAATTGTCATTTGATTAACTCTCCTTTATTTTTGGCTTGATCAATTAATGCTTGTGGAATTGTAATATTTAAGGCCTTTGCTGTTTTCAAATTAATAACAAGATCACCTTTTTTTACAAAATTAATTGGTGTTGTTGCAGGGACACTTTTTCCAGAAAGAACGGCAGCAGCCATTTTACCAGTGGCTACACCTAAATCATATTGGTTAATACTAATAGTTGCCAAGCCGCCATTTTTGACCATTGTATCTACTGCAGGGAAAATTGGAATTTTAGCTTGTGTCGCATTTTTAACGAGAGTCTGCATACTTGATGCTACTGTGTTATCCGTGGGGACATAAACGGCATCAACAGATGCTACGAGCGATTGTGACACTTGGTCAACATCATTTGTAGAGGTAATTGTTGCCGATTTAACTTCTAAGCCTGATTTGATTGCTGCAGATTTAAATTGTTGATACTGTTTTGTAGCTGAATCGTCACTTGATGTGTAAAGGACACCCACGGTTTTCATATTAGGTATTAGTTCCTTCATTAAAGCTAACTGTGCTTTAATAGGTGCTTGATCAGAAACACCGGTGATATTATTACCTGGTTTCTGATTGTTGCTAACTAAACCAGAACCTTTTGGATCAGTAACGGCACCTAAAATAATTGGTGTTTTTTTAGTTACATTAGCTAAAGATTGTGCAGAGGGTGTTGCGATACCAATCATGAGATTAACATTTTCATTATTAAACTTGTCACTCATTGATTTTAAATTACTTTGATCAGCTTCAGCATTTTGGAAATCAATATTCACAGACTTACCAGGTACGTAACCTTCTTTTTCTAATCCAGCAATAATTCCTTTATGAATCGCATCCAGTGCAGGATGTGTTGTTAATTGAAGAATACCAATTGTTGGTACTCCTTTAGCGTTTGAAAATGTTGTTGGTTGAAGTGTTGAGAAAAAAGCAATCACTAAGAATAAAAATAACGCAATAATGGTTCCAATTAATCGTTTCATTTTATAAGTACCCCTTTAATTTTTAATAAAAAAAGACAGTCCTCAGATTCGAGGGCCGTCTTGAAAGACAAAACCCCCGCATGAATATACTGATATCCATACAGGGGTTTTGATTTATAGAAACCAAACCGATATACAGATACAATCTGAATAGACAGATTATATCTGTAAAAAACAGACTACAATCTGAATAACCGGCTTTGCCAACGATTATTAAGTTTTACTTGTGAATAAGTCATAGGCTTGATTTCCTCTCTGAGTTAGTTGATAAATGTAGTATAGATAAATCTGATATTATTGTCAAATATTATTTAAAAGATTTTAAAAGTTATAAAGAGTATAATTTAGAAAACAACAAAATTGATTCGACATTCATAGTGCGGTATGATATTTTTATTGGGAATAGCGCACTATGAATTCATAATATGAGGTGAAAAACTATGAAAAAATCGTTAAAGATTGGTATTAGTATCGGAAGTATTTTAGTTTTGGGAATTCTTGGTGGAGCAAGTTTCAATCAAAGTATGCATTTTAATAAAGGCATCACAATTAATGATACAGATGTCAGTGGATTAAGTGTTGATAAAGTTATTAGTAAGTTAAAAAATGAAACGTCAAAAAATGTTATTTATGTAGGTAAAACAAAAATAGTCGATGCAAAAGATACAACAACTGGTTTTACTGATGAAGATAAGCCAGCGATTAAAGCATTGTTGAAGAAGCAACGTACCATTCTTCCTTCAAATGTTAAGAAAAATTATGCGATTGTTCCACAAAAGTTGAATACAACAGTTAAGGATCAATTAAAAGCACAATTAAAAACCCAACTAACAAAGTTAAATAAAACAAGAACAGTGGCTGTTGATGCAAGTCCCATTTTAAAAAATGGAAAAGTATCAGTAACACCTGGGAAAAAAGGGAATCAATATAATGTTAAGCAAATTTTAGCTGCCTATGATAAGGCTGGCTATAGTAGCATTACGAAGTTGAAGGATACTGAACTCCAACCTTTATCTGCTGACAGTAAAACAGTTAAAGCTGATACTGAAAAATTGGATACACTAGCTGCTAGACAGACTGTTTATACCGTTCAATCAACGAAGTATACGTTGAAGGGTGCAGATATTCTTAAGCAAGCAACTGTTGAAGATGGTAAATATGTTGTTGATACGAGTGGTATTTCTGCAAAAGTAGATGAAATTAATAAGAAACAAGCAACATTGAATAAAAAGTATAATTTTAAAACGGCTACAGGAAGTACTGTTCCAGTTAGTGGACAATCATATGGTTGGGCCCTTGGAATGAATGACTCAGTGACACATGTTTTGACAGCGTTAGAAGATGGTACTGCAGCTATTGACGCAACCAATGATAAATATGGTGTTGGCTATAATACTTATGGAACTGGTTACACAACGACTGCAAATGATGGACTTGGAGATACGTATGCTGAAGTGTCAATTGCGCAGCAGAAAGTTTGGATCCATAAAAATGGCAAGGTTGTTTTAACAACTGATGTTGCAACTGGTAAACATAGTACTGGTGAAGATACAACTAAGGGTGTTTGGTATATTATGTACAAACAAACGCCATCAATACTTAAAGGTAGTGAAGTTGGTAAAGCTAATTATTCTGTCAAAGTTAGTTACTGGGCTCAATTCACAAATAGTGGAATTGGTTTCCATGACGCTAGTTGGAGAACAAATTGGTCTAAAACAGCTTATCTTAAAGATGGTTCTGGTGGTTGTGTTAATACAAAACCAGCCGCAATGGCAACTTTATTTGCGAACGTTTCACAAAACGAACCTGTTGTTGTTTATTAATTTAAGGCTTAATCAGTTCTTAAACTGGTTAAGCTTTTTTTAATGATTTATTATTAATAACTTCATAGATAAGTCATAAAGCCAAGGTAGTATGAACCTATACCAGAAAGGAAGTTTAACAAAATGAAAATAGATAAAAACAAAGATAATAAATTAATAAGTGATAATATCGTTTCTGCACAAGTCATTGCGTTGAACAATCATATTATTACTGTAAAAACTGAAAATTCAGAAATTATAAAAATTAAACAACCAAATAGTACAAAAAATGACAAGATATTTCTAGAGACAATGAAAGATATTTTACGGTCGGGATTGTGGATTCCTGTGAATCGAGTCATGCAAATTATAATGCGTTATGACTGGTTTGATACGCCATTTGAAGAATATAGTTATGTATAGAAATCATGTATAATAACGTTAGAGGTGGCAGGGATGACGATTAAATTAATTGCAGTAGATTTAGATGGTACATTTTTAAGGGATGATAAATCATACGATAAAGAAAGATTTTCGCATCAATTTGAAAGGATGCAACAACAGGGAATACATTTTGTGGTAGCAAGTGGGAATCCAACCTTAGCCATTGAACAATATTTTAAAGAAATTAAAGATAAAATTGGTTACGTTGCTGAAAATGGAGCAGTCATTCAAGATGCAAAAGAGTTATTGAAAGAATACATTTTTGAAAATAGTCTCTATCAAGAAACGATTCAGTATTTGAAGGAAACATTCACTGAAATAGGACTATTAGCGGTTAATAATCAAGGAGGTTTCTATGATAAACGGGAATCTGATACATTTATTCAAGATGTAAATGATTATTATCCGAAAGTAACCGGAGTCGATAATTTGGTATCACTTAATCAAGGAATTTCTATGCTGACGGGTCATTTTCCCGTGTCGTTATATGAAAGAATATCATTACAATTAAATACTGAAATGAATAATAAACTTCAAGCAAAAGCGTCTGGATTTGGTTATATTGATATTAATTTAGTGAACGCGACAAAGAAAAACGGCATAAATTTACTACAAAATCGTTGGCAAATCTTGGATGAAGAAGTTGCGACATTTGGGGATAATGATAATGATCAAGAAATGTTGGCGTTCACGCCGAATAGTTTTTCTATGGCTAGCGGATCAAAGTTAGCTAAAAAAACAGCAAAACACATCATTGGGTTGAATCAAAATGATAGTGTTTTGGATAGCATTGATGATATTTTAAATCATAAATTGTAAAGAAACGTTCTTTTCCAAGGGGCGTTTCTTTTTAGTTCTTTGTATCCGTTTACTTATGCAGTATAATAGAGTTATTAAAGCATAATCGGAGGAATGTAATTTTGACAGTCAAGATAATTGCAGTGGATTTAGATGGTACATTTTTAAGAGATAATAAAACGTTTGATGAAGTTAGATTTAGTCACCAATTAGTTGAACTAAAAAATAAAGGGATTCATTTCGTGGTAGCAAGTGGAAATCAAGTTATGAAAATTAAAGATATTTTTAAACGTATCTCTGGTGAAATAGGTTACGTTTCAGATAACGGTGCGGTTATTTATGATGGCAACACCCATATCAGATCATTTAATATTGATCCAGCCGTATTTGAAAAAACAGTTTTATATATCCAAAAGGTATCGCCAAATTATGGAATCTTAGCATCAACAGATGAGAGTGGGTATATTGATGCAAGTGAGTCTGATAACTTTGTAGAAATGGCTAATACGTACTATCCAGACATTATTAAGGTCCCTAATTTAAGTAAGGTTGAAAAAACTATTTCTAAAGTTACGATTAATGGCCCCATTGACGAATATAAAACATTTGCGGTTAAATTAAAAGAAAATGTTGATGAATCATTAGTTGCAAAAGTTTCTGGTTTTGGATTTATTGATATCAATGTTAAAGAGGCAACAAAACAAAATGGGTTAAATGCTTTGCAAGAATTATGGGATGTAAAAGATGATGAAGTAGTAACCGTTGGAGATAATGATAATGATGCTGAGATGTTGGCATACACACCATTAAGTTTTGCAATGGAAAAGTCTTCAAATATGGCAGCTAAAATGGCAAATCATCGTATCGGTTCAAATCAAGATGATAGCGTCTTAGATTTAATTGATGACGTTTTAGCAGGTAAATATTAAAATATAATTTAGATAATGACGTAAAAATAAGTGATGATTATCACTTATTTTTTTACAAAAAAAACCACTTTCTTGTGAAAGTGGCAGATAATTAAATTTATTTAGAAACAACGCTAAAACGTTCTTGATGATGTGAATTAGATTCAATTTCATCAACCAATGCGATAGAGAAGTCGGCATAGCTAATTTCACTATTACCTTGTGAATTCATTGTTAAAACGTCACCGGCAATTTGATAGTGGCCTGTTTTTTCGCCACTAGGATTGAAAAATGCAGCTGGTGAAATATAGACCCAATCTACATTTGAAACGGTACGGAGTGTGACTAAAGCATCACGCATATTTTTGGCTGTTGCTTTAGCACCTTCAGGGAAGTCAGGTGTATCACCAAGTAACAGTGTTTTTTCAGAATCAACGAAAAGACTACTTGCGCCACCAACAATAACGAGCTTAACCTTAGTATCAGCTAAGATATCCGTTAAATGTTTTAATGATGTTTGATGAAGATTTTCTTGACCAAATGGAGCGTTAAAAGCATCTACAATAACATCAAATAATTCTAAATCAGCAGTTGTTAACTTGAAAAGATCTTTTTCTATAAAAGGAACATCTTCTGTTAATTTGCTTTTATTTCTAATAATAGCAGTAACATCTAAATGACGAGAAACTGCCTCTTTTAATGTAGATTGTCCTTGTTTACCAGTTGCACCAATAATTCCAATTTTCATTTTATAACTCCCTTTCTAAGTAACTGTCTTCACAATAGTTGAATGACATTTTTTTGTCAAAGAATAAGTCGTCAGGTTACATCTTTATTTTAACTGATAAATATGGTATGTTTATAGTTGTTATGGGGATGTTCAGGATTCGACAGGTATAGGTTGAGCTTGGATTGCGTTTCGAAGTTTGCGTCTTCGTTAAAACGCTCAGTTAAATTATAACTGCAAAAAATAATAGTAATACTTACGCTTTAGCTGCTTAATAGCGCTCTAACGTAGATCCTCCTAGTATCGTCCATGTGCTAGATCTGGGTCCTAAATTAAGTGGACTTACGTTAACTTCTTCCACCTGGAGAAGTTAAAAGAGACTAATCAGGTTAGTCAGACGTGTTAGCCCTGTTATACGGCGCTACGGTTGGCGAATTTTAAATAGTATAACTATGAACGTAGATGTTTGAGTGGCAATATGCTTGGACGCGGGTTCGACTCCCGCCATCTCCATTTTACAGTTTGAATAAGGTTGAAAAGCCTTATAAAATATCACTTTTGCATTTTAAAAGTTTGAATAAGATTGAATGAGTTTGAATGCAAATTAAGGTGTTTTTAAGGTGATTTTTGACAATCCTATTCAACATAACAGATGAAAAGATGACTTGATTCGACGAGTTATCTTTTTTATTTTGCCATAAAATTAGAGGTCTATTATGAAAAAATAAATTAATTTGTTAGAAATTACGGACACAAAAAATGACCATTTACAAAGGATTATTTTTGTAAGTAGTCGTTTTTTACGAACTTTATATTAAAATAAAGGTATAAACCAAGAAAGAATATAGTTAGTAACCATATCTAATATTGGAGATAGAGGTTAACTCTTTTAATTTTTTAGATTGATTGTCAGATAAAGGTTGTTCATCATTCCTGATGGCTTTAGAAAGATCTAAGTTCATGCGACTTAAAATGAATGGAACAGAAGAACGTTTTTGTTTTAGTTCTTCGAGATAAGCTTGTAACGTAATTTTAAGTGTATTATTACCATTATTTGTACTTAAATCAGTTAATAAATCGGTAATAATTTGTTCGGCCTGTTTTCCACGATCATCTCCGCCGGAAAACCATTTTAATTTATTCATAGACTAGAACTCCTTAATTTATTTGTATTAACTAATAATATATTAAAATATATAAATTAAAGAGAAATAGTTAACATAATAAATGATAAATATGGTCCCAGTTGATCATTAAAATATAAATTAACCTACCAGTTTATGCCTGCCATATTTGTTGGAAGTATATTTTATCTTTAAAAAGTGGAATTATTTTTAGTTGATTTAATGACTAATCTTTGTAATACTAAATTTATAAAAATTTAGGGGGTTCGTATGTCAAAAGGTAGAGTTGAAGCGTTCACAGATGCTGTAGTTGCTATTATTATGACAATCATGGTTTTAGAGTTAAAAGCACCAGAGGGAGACACATTTTCAGATTTAATACCGCTTCAAAGTACTTTTTTAGCTTACGTATTAAGTTTCTTTTTAATTGGTGTCACCTGGAATAATCATCATCACATGTTTCAATTGGCGGATAAAATCAATGGGCGGGTGTTGATTGTTAATACTGGATTTATGTTTGTAATGTCATTCATGCCATTTGCAACAAGCTGGGTTGGTGAACATTATAATAAATTTGCGCCTGCCTTTTTATATGGCCTTGTCTTTCTATTATTTAATATTATGTATGTAGTATTAACTAATGAATTACTTCGAGCAAATGGGCCTGAATCAAATTTAGCAAAAGCAATTAAAAATGACAATAAAACATGGGTGTCGTTATCTTTTTCACTTATTGGATTGATGTCAGTATTTATTAAACCAGAGTTGGTGTTAATTTTTTGTCTGATTGTACCATCAATTTGGTTTATACCTAATCGATTAATTGAAAATTTCTATAAAGACAAATGAAAAAAAGTTCCAACAAGAAATTTCTTGTGTAATAATCCCTTTATGGTTGTCAGATGAAATAATATAATTTCATCCGATAATCATGGAGGGATTTTTGTATGTCC